>NZ_PTFE01000069.1:0-45458 GCF_002936975.1 Bradyrhizobium sp. AC87j1 | reverse complement strand
GGCCACGGCTGGGGCGGTCCGCGTTTCTATGCCCCCGTCTCCTACGGTTATGGCGGCTGCTATGTGCGCCGGCTGGTCCCGACCCCCTGGGGACCCCGCTGGCGGATGATCAACCGCTGCTACTGAGCCCGACAGCACCTTGACTTAAAGGCTGCCGACCCCCACGGTTGCCTTCCAAGAGAAGCCCCGGCGATCCCCCCGCCGGGGCTTCGCATTTTGGGCGGATATAGCGGGGTTCATACAATTTTGACGAGAATGCCGGCAATGCCCCAAAAACGGCGAAACCATTTTGGGGGCCAAGGACTTGGTACCGTGTCCTTACTTTGAGCACACGGAACCTGCGCGATGGCTGGCCTTTTTGCCAATGACAGCGAACAGATCGATCGGCGGACCAGCCGCTCGATTTGCGATGCGGTGGGCGAACGGCTCCAGCAGAGCCTGCGTCCCGAACCCCAGCTCCCGACCCATCTCGAGCAGCTCATGAACGAGCTGAGGCAGCGCGACCGCGACTCGCACTGAACGGCTGCGAAAAACGGGTTGCGTTCGACGCGCCTTGCGGTGACAAGGCCGCATGCTTGCGATCACCGATCTCTCCCTCCGCCTCGCCGGACGCCTTCTGATTGACCAGAGTTCCGTGCAGATCACGCCCGGATCGCGCGTCGGCCTGGTCGGACGCAACGGCACCGGCAAGTCGACGCTGTTCAAGGTGATCCGCGGTGAGCTCGCGGCAGAGCACGGCTCGGTGACCCTGCCTCCGCGCTGGAGCGTCGGCAGCCTCGCCCAGGAAGCCCCGAACGGACCCGAAAGCCTGATCTCCGTTGTGCTCAAGGCCGACCTCGAACGTGACGCGCTGCTCGCCGAAGCCGAGAGCGCGACCGATCCGCACCGGATCGCCGAGATCCAGACCCGGCTGGTCGACATCGATGCGCATTCGGCGCCGAGCCGTGCCGCCGCGATCCTCTCCGGTCTCGGCTTCTCCGCCGCCGATCAGCTCCGCCCCTGCGCCGAATTCTCCGGCGGCTGGCGCATGCGCGTCGCGCTCGCCGCGACGCTGTTCGCAGCCCCCGACCTGTTGCTGCTCGACGAGCCCACCAACTATCTCGACCTCGAGGGAACGTTGTGGCTGGAGGATCACCTCGCGCACTATCCGCGCACGGTGATCGTGATCAGCCACGACCGCGATCTCCTCGAAAGCTCGGTCGACCAGATCCTGCATCTGGAGCGCGGCAAGCTCACGCTCTACAAGGGCACCTACTCCTCGTTCGAGGAGCAGCGCGCCGCGCGCGAGCTGCTCGATGCCAAGCAGGTCAAGCGCCAGGAGGCCGAGCGCGCCCGCCTGCAGGCCTTCGTCGACCGCTTCAAGGCAAAGGCCTCGAAAGCCCGCCAGGCACAGTCTCGCGTGAAGATGCTGGAGCGGCTGAAGCCGATCACGGCGCTCGTCACCGAGGACGTGCGCGAGATCAGCTTTCCGGCGCCGGAGAAGATTCTGTCCCCGCCGATCATCGCCGTCGACAACGCTTCCGTCGGCTACGATCCCGCGGCGTCCGTGCTCGGCCGCGTCACGCTGCGCATCGACAATGACGACCGCATCGCGCTGCTGGGTGCCAACGGCAACGGCAAGTCGACGCTGGTCAAGCTGCTCGCCGGAAGGCTCGCCCCCTTCTCGGGACGAGTGACGCGCGCGGACAAGCTGTCGATCGCCTATTTCGCGCAGCATCAGCTCGACGAGCTGAACGAGGACGCCTCGGCCTATGACCACGTCCGCAAGCTGATGGGCGATGCGCCGGAGGCCAAGGTGCGCGCCCGCGCCGGCGCGATCGGTTTTTCGGGCAAGGCGGCCGACACTAAAGTCGGAAAACTCTCCGGCGGCGAGAAGGCGCGGCTGCTGCTGGGCCTTGCGACCTTCTTCGGCCCCAACATGATCATCCTGGACGAGCCGACCAACCATCTCGACATCGACAGCCGCGCCGCGCTTGCCGAAGCCATCAACGAATTCCCCGGCGCTGTCATCATGGTCTCGCACGATCGCTATCTGATCGAGGCCTGCGCCGACCGGCTCTGGATCGTCGCCGACCGCACCGTCACCAATTACGACGGCGACCTCGACGAATATCGCCGCCTGGTGCTGTCCGCGCGCAACGGCGAGCCCGCCCCGCGCGAGCGCAGTGTGCCAAGCGAAAAGCCGCAGCGCGCGCGGCCCGACAATCGCGGCTCGCTGAAGAAGCGCATCAGCGAAGCCGAAGCCGAGATCGCCCGCGTCAGCGACATCATCACCAAGATCGACACGGCCCTCGCTTTGCCCGATATTTTTACGCGCGATCCCAAGCAGGCCGCGCAGCTGTCAAAGGCGCGCGCCAATGCCGCCGATGCGCTGGCGCGCGCGGAGGAGCAGTGGCTCGAGGCAAGCACGCAGTTCGACGAGGCTGCGGGCTGAATCCAAATCTGGAAAACAACCCCATGTAGCGGTAATTAATCACCCTGCATTAAGCAGCTGACCAAGCTATCCTTCATGGGATTATCTGCTTAGTCCGCGAACTGCCCGGCCGCCTTGATGATCGGAGCCCAGCGGTCGACTTCGCTCGTCAGCATCGCGCCCAGCGCCTCGGGCGTCGCCTTGTCCTGCGGCACGGGCTCGGTGTTGATATCGTTGAACCGGGCGATCAGCGCCGGATCCTTGAGCGCCGTCTGCAGCGCGGCCGTCAGCTTCTGCACGACCGCGGGCGGAGTGCCCTTGGGAGCATAGAGGCCATGCCAGACGCCGAGCTCGAACCCTTTGAGGCCCGCCTCATCGGCCGTCGGCAGATCGGGCAGACTCTTCAGCCGCTCCTTGGTGGTGATCGCATAGGCCTTGATCTGCTTGGCCGTGATCGGCCCGGTGGTGTTGGTCGCCTGATCGCAGGTGAGATCGATCTGCTTGCCGAGCAGATCGTTCATGATCGGACCGTTGCCCTTGTAGGGCACCGTGGTGAGCTGCTTCTGGATCGCCGTCATGAACAGCATGCCGCACAGATGCGATGCCGCACCTAACCCGGCATTGGCGTAAGTCAGCTTGTCGCCCTGCTGCTGGGCGTAGGCGACCAGTTCCTTGAGCGTGTTGGCCGGAAAATCCGGACGCGCGATGATGGTCATCGGCGCGTTGGTCACGAGGCCGATCGGCGCAAACGCCGTCTTCGTGTCATAGCTGAGATTGCGGTACAGCGTCGCGGCGGTCGAGATGCCGACATGATGGATCAGCAGCGTGTAGCCGTCAGGCTGGGCGCGCGCGGCGCGGGTCGTGCCGATGGTGCCGCCGGCGCCGGTCGCGTTCTCGACGACGATTTGCTGTCCCAGCGATTTCCCCATGCCTGCGGCCGTCAGACGGGCGATGGTGTCGGTCGGCCCGCCCGCCGCGAATGGAACCAGGATGGTGATGGGCCTCGTCGGATAGTCCTGGGCAACGGCCGCGCCAAGCGGCAGAAGCAGAGCCGATACGAGGGCAATCGAGAACCGCATAGTCTCCTCCAGATTTTTATGGCTCCATATGAGCGCATTCCTGGCTGCAAAACCATCAGGAAAGCGACTCATCAGAAGCGCGCAGCAATTGTTCGGCCGCAGCTGCGTTCCGGGAACATGTCGCGAAGAGCTGCCGTCAATTCCGCCCGCTCGCCGTGCGCTAAGCCTGGCTCTCTGTCTCGCTCTCGAGCTTCGTCCGCAGGTCCGCGACGATGCGATGAACGGTTTGCAGGTCCTTGACCGGAAGCCCCTCGGAAAGGCCGTTGACCCACGGCGCCTGCAAAGCCATGGCGGCATCGAAAGCGTGCCGCCCCTTGTCGGTCAGGACGACAAGCTGCGCTCGGCGGTGATGCGGATTGGCCTCGAAAGCAACGAGGCCTTCCGCGTGCAGGTCATTGACGATCCGCTGCACGTTCTGGCGATTGGCACCCAGATCGCGGGCAAGCCAAGCCACCGGCTGGGGGCGCTCCGCATGCACGATGGCGCCGAGAATCTGCCAGCGAGCGCTCGTGAGCCCGAGCCGGGCCACAAGGCGGTCCCCTGCGGTCAGGAGCAGGCTATTCAGCCGGAACAGGTCAAGCACGAGGTTCGACAGAGCATCACCGGCCGGCGTTCGCAAGGATTTCGGCATCCGTCACCATAAACTGTTATTGACATCATGATGTCAAATATCTACGGTGCGTATAGTACCACATTGACACCATATTGCCATATCGAACGGAGCCTGCCATGGCGCACCTACGCCCTCTGGACCCTAACTTTCCCATCGAACGTCAGCTTGGCATCGACACCAGCCCCGCAGTGCTGGTGAATGTGTTCACGCTCGACAAGACCGACGAGCAGAGCTTCCTCCAGGTTTGGCAGGACGATGCAGCCTTCATGAAGCGGCAGCCGGGCTTCATTGCCACCCAGCTTCACCGCGCGATCGGCGATAGCCCGACATATCTGAACTATGCCGTCTGGGAATCGACTGCCCACTTCCGGGCTGCGTTCACACATCCTGAGTTCAGATCGAAGATCGCAGCCTATCCCTCATCCGCCGTCGCCTCTCTGCACCTGTTCGAGAAGGTCGCCGTGCCCGGCATCTGTGTGGCGTAGCTCGCTTCGAAAACGGCAGAACGCGATGACCAGGATCATCCACCCAGTCGCGGGCGCTGTCGCGCTGACGACTATCGTGACCTTCTGGCTCTCCACGGCCCTCACCGAGCTATTTGCGTCGCACGCGAGCATAGCCACGGTGAAATTGGCCATACCCTGGGGCTTCCTGTTGCTGGTTCCGGCGTTGGCGGTGACGGGAGGCTCAGGATTTTTCCTGGCAAAGGGACGACGTGGTGGCGTGATCGGCGCGAAGATCAAGCGTATGCCGTTCATCGCCTGCAACGGCATCCTGCTTCTCATTCCCGCCGCGTTGTTTCTTGCCTTCAAGGCGAAGGCCGCGGAGTTCGACACCACGTTCTACGCGGTACAGACTCTCGAATTGTTGGCCGGCGCGATGAACATCGCTCTTCTCGGCCTCAATATGCGTGACGGCTTCAAGATGAAGGGCCGGTTCCGCGTTCGCCAACCCGATCGCTTCAACACCAAGCCGATGCTCTGAGGTTCGCGCGCGAAGCGGGCTTCCGATCGGGTCCGCCCACGCTCGCCCGCGTCCTTCAGAACCACGGCATCGATGCCGCTATTCGAGCAGATGGCGATTTACGGAGCAGCACGATAACGTCTGCGATGCGCGCAGCCGATCCGTTGTGGTGCAGGCGATCCCCGCCTACGTGTGCTTCTTCGGCTTCGGCTTGGTCGCCCTCGGCACCGGTTGCGGATCTGGATTGCCCTCGATTGACGACAGACGTCCAGCCGTGAACGTGTAGATGCCGGCGCGCGGCCCCGTTACCCAGGTGACGACGGCAACGCGGCGGCCGGCGGCATCATTGGAGAGATTGACGTTCGATGGCGCGCCGATGCCGCGCACCACGTCGCATTCGGTATGGCCGAGCGCGACCGTGCCGCCCATCGGCGCCGTCGTCGATGCATTGGCATCGGCCGGCCCGGGAGGCGGCGCCATGCCGGGACAGCCGCCGTCGGCGCTGACGAGATCCTCAGCTCCGACCGCCTTGTCGGGGGTCAGCGGCGGGGATTCGATCGAGATGTTCTTGATGAAGAGGCGGCTGGGCGTGTTGAACCATTGTGCGTCCTTGGACAGCAGATCGGTCCCCGAACAGCCCGCAACCAGCGGTGCTACGGCAGCCAACGCAACTATGAGCGACTTGGGAAGCTTTTGATGTCGCACGATAAACCAAATTCCCCGCGTGAAGGACCAGCCCTAAGCGATTGTCCCAACATCACTTTGCGGCACGAAGGTGACAAAAGCCAGCATCGCCCGAAAAGTGCAAATTATCATTAATTGCGAAGGACCCCTAATTCCGACGCTGCCACCGGCCCCGCTCGTCGGCCTGCCAATAGGTGACATCAAATCCCCGCTCCTTGCAATCCGTCCAGGCGCTGCGGGCAAGCGCGAGTGCATCCGGATCGTCGCCGTTGAACAGCAACACCATGCGCGCATAACCCTGCGCGTCCTGCGGCAAGGCCGCGTTGTCGACCAGGAATCGGACATGGGCGCCGTTGGGATTGCCCTCCTCGATCGCCAGCACGATCGGCTGATCGGCGGCATCGTTCACGCGCCATGTCGCGTGCGGCAGGAAGGAATCGTCGCGATAGGTCCATAGATGCGCGTCGAGCGCATCGGCGCGCTCTTCCGAGGTCGACTGCACCACGACGCGCCAGCCGCGCTCCAGCGATTTCTCGAGAAGCGGCGGCAACACGTTCTCCACCGTCATGTTTTGCAGATGATAAAACAGGACTTCGGTCATCTCAGATCATTTGCGCTCGTAATGGTCGGCGACGAGACGGTCGAGCAGGCGGACGCCATAGCCGCTTGCCCAGCTCTGGTTGATGTCGGTCTTCGGCGCGCCCATGGCGGTGCCGGCGATGTCGAGATGGGCCCAGGGCGTGCCGTCGACGAAACGCTGCAGGAACTGCGCGGCGGTGATCGAGCCGCCATGGCGGCCGCCGGTGTTCTTCATGTCGGCGAACTGGGAATCGATCAGCTTGTCGTATTCGGGACCGAGCGGCATGCGCCAGACCTTGTCGCCGCTCTCGATGCCGGCCGCCAGCAGGCGTTCGGCGAGCTCGTCATTGTTGGAGAACATGCCGGCATGCTCGGTGCCGAGCGCGACCACGATCGCGCCGGTCAGCGTCGCCAGATCCACCATGAATTTCGGCTTCACCTTCTTGGCGACGTACCAAAGCACGTCGGCCAGCACGAGGCGGCCTTCCGCGTCGGTGTTGATGATCTCGATGGTCTGGCCCGACATCGAGGTGACGATGTCGCCCGGCCGCTGCGCATTGCCGTCGGGCATGTTCTCGACGAGACCGATGGCGCCGACCACGTTGACCTTGGCCTTGCGCGCGGCAAGCGCGTGCATCAGGCCGACGACGCAGGCCGCTCCCCCCATGTCACCCTTCATGTCCTCCATGCTGCCGGCCGGCTTGATCGAGATGCCGCCGGTGTCGAAGCAGACGCCCTTGCCGACGAAGCTCACCGGCGCCTCGCCCTTCTTGCCGCCGTCCCAGCGCATGATCACGGTGCGGCTCGGCCGCGTCGAGCCCTGGCCGACGCCGAGCAGCGCGCCCATGCCGAGCTTCTGCATCGCCTTGACGTCGAGCACCTCGACCTTGACGCCGAGCTTGCGGAGCTGACTTGCGCGGCGCGCGAATTCCTCGGGGAAGAGCACGTTCGGCGGCTCGTTGACGAGGTCGCGCGCGATGATCACGCCGTCGACGACGTGGCCGGCCGAGGCAAACGCCTTCTTCGCGGCAGCGGCATCGCCGACCGCAAGCGAGATGTCGGCGCGCGAGCCGCCCTCCTCGCCGTCCTTCTTTTTCGTCTTGTAGCGGTCGAACTTGTAAGCGCGTAAGCGCAGGCCCGAGGCGATCGCGACCGCCTGCTCGCTCGTCATCGCACCACTTGGCAGTTCCGCCATGATGGTCATGGCAGCCGCCCCCGCGGCAAGCTTGCCCGCCGCCACACCGCCGAATTTGAGGAAATCGTTCGCCTTCAGGCCGGCCGCCTTGCCGGCGCCGATCACGAGCAGACGGGTGGCCTTCACCCCTTCCGGCGCCAGGATGTCGAGCGCTGCCCCGCTCTTGCCCTTGAAGGCGGCGGCGGCGGCCGCACGCTTCACGAGTTCGATAGCACCGCCCAGCGCCTTGGCCGTCGCCGGACCAACCTTCAGACTGTCGTCGCAGAACACGACCATGATGCCACGGGCGGCGGCAGACAATGGGACAAAGCCGACCTTGATGGCATCGGACATGGGTAACTCCTTCAAAAATCTTGGTCTTTTTGCTGCTCACGGTCCCTGGCCAGGGCCGGACATGAACGGCGATTCACTGAGCCACCCGCACTATGGGCCAGCGCCCCGGCAGATGCCAAGCACCCCCCGTGGCCTCAAGGCCACAACGAGCGAAATATTAACCATATTATGAGGGTGCCACGGGGCAGCCATTTTGTTGACGGATCAAAGGGATGGTAGTGAGAGAGTGAGCTGGCGGAAGAGGCGCTGGCCAACCTTGGGGATCCCCTGATCGGGGATTGGTTGGGCAGCGGAGTTTCGGCCGACATTGGGGACTTGGTGGGATTCGTGCGGTAGCGCATGGGGTCGATCGATAGGTATATCTTCCGCACGACGCTGGCGTCGTTTGCGCTGATCCTAGTCAGCCTCACTGGCGTGATCTGGATTACGCAGGCGTTGCGCGGCATCGACCTGATGACGAGCCAGGGTCAGACCATCCTCACCTTCCTCGGCATCACCAGCCTCGTCGTGCCGGCCCTGGTCCTGATCATCTCGCCGATCGCGCTGATGATCGCGATCTCGCACACGCTGAACAAGCTCGCGACCGATTCCGAGATCATCGTGATGAATGCCGCCGGCCTGTCGCCGTTCCGGCTGTTCTATCCGTTCTTTTACGCCACCTGCGTGGTGGCGCTGCTGGTTGCCTTCATCGCGGCCTATCTCGCCCCCGACGGCATGCGGCGGATCAAGCAGTGGGATGCCGAGATCACCGCGGACGTGCTCACCAACATCCTGCAGCCCGGCCGCTTCGCCCAGCTCGACAAGAACCTCACGATCCGGATTCGCGAACGCCAGCCCGGCGGCATCCTTGCCGGCATCTTCATCGACGACCGCCGCGATCCGAACGAGCGCGTCTCGATCGTCGCCGAGCACGGCGAGGTCGTGAAGAACGAGACCGGCTCGTTCCTGGTGCTGGAGACGGGCAATCTCCAGCGCTTCGAGGCGGGCAAGCGCGATCCCGCGCTGGTGGCCTTCGGCCGCTACGGCTTCGACATGTCGAAGTTCTCCAACCAGGGCCGCGACGTCACCCTCGGCATCCGCGAGCGCTATCTCTGGGAGCTGCTCGCGCCGTCCGATAACGACCCCGTCTACAAGCAGATTCCCGGCCAGTTCCGCTCGGCCCTGCATGACAGTTTGCTCGCGCCGATCTATCCCTTCGCCTTCGCCGTGCTGACCTTCGCCTTCCTCGGTGCGCCCCGCACCACCCGCCAGAGCCGTAATTTCTCGATCGGCACTTCGGTCATTGCGGTGTTCGGCCTGCGCATGGCCGGCTTTGCCTGCTCGGTGATGGCGGTGAAGTCGCCAAGCCCGGTGCTGGTGCAATATGCGATGGTCATGGGCGCCATCGGCGTCGGGCTGTGGATGATCATCCGCGGCGTCGTGGTCGAGCCGCCCCCTGGCCTCATGGAGGCCATCAACAGGTCGAACGCGCGCATCGCGCAGCTGTTCGGACGGCCGGCCACCGCATGAGCATGCTCACCAACACACTCGGACGCTATTTCGCCGGCCGCTTCGTGGTCGCGGCGCTCGGCGTGTTCTTGGGCATTTTCCTGCTGCTGGTGCTGGTCGACTACATTGAGATGGTGCGCAAGACCTCGGGGCTGGCGTCCGCCTCGGCGCTCATGGTGGCCGAGACCTCGCTGTTCAGGGTGCCGCAACTGCTGGAGAAGCTGACGCCGTTCTGCATGCTGATCGGCGCCATGACCTGTTATCTCGCCCTCTCCCGCCGGCTCGAGCTCGTGGTTGCGCGCGCCGCCGGCATCTCCGCATGGCAGTTCATCTCACCGGCGCTCGGCAGCGCGCTCCTGATCGGGGTGATCGCAACCGTCGCCTACAATCCGATGTCGGCGAATCTGCGTGAGCTCTCCAAGCGCATGGAAGCCGAGCTGTTCGGCTCGGCGCCCGGCGGCGGCATCCAGGACGCTTCCGGCTTCTGGCTCAATCAGGTGACCAGCGACGGCCAGACCATCATCAACGCCGCGCGCAGCGAGCAGCAGGGCGTCCGACTCACCGGCCTGACGCTGTTCCGCTTTGACACAGACAGTCACTTCAAGGAGCGGATCGAGGCGCGCGAGGCGACACTGGAGTCCGGCCATTGGCTGTTCAAATCCGTTCGCCGCTTCTCGCTGGACTCCCCGCCGATCGACCAGGCCACCCTGGAGATTCCAACGACGCTCACCGAGGCGCAGGTCCGCAACAGCTTTTCCACCCCCGAGACTGTGTCCTTTTGGCAACTACCGAGCTACATCCGCTCATCCGAGAGCTCGGGCTTCGCGACAGCCGGATACCGACTCCAGTATCAGAAGCTTCTGGCACAGCCGTTTTTGCTTGCCGCCATGGTGATGCTCGCGGCCTCGGTGTCGTTGCGCTTCTTCCGGATGGGCGGCGTGCAGAAGATGGTTTTGAGTGGCGTGGGCGCAGGCTTTCTGCTCTACGTTCTGTCGAAAGTGACTGAAGACTTGAGCAAGGCTGAGTTGATGCATCCGATCGCTGCGGCGTGGTTGCCCGTGGTGGTGGGCGGCCTCACCGGCTTTTTGGCCTTGTTGTACCAGGAGGACGGTTAGTGACTGCCGTCCATCGAGGACCCGTGTCTCGTTTGACGCGCCGCATCGTGATGCGCGCGAACGGGTCCGGCTTGTCTCTTCGCAGGCTCATGATGGCTGTCGCTGCCGTGGCATCGCTCGGCGCGCTGATCGACGTTGCTGCTGTAGCCCCCGCCTCGGCCCAGAGCTTCACCTACAATCCGCTGCCGCCGCGCCCGAAGCCGCCGAAGGCCGCCAACGACAACCAGATGTTGGTTCAGGCGACCGAGGTCGACTACGACTACAACAATTCGCGCGTCTCCGCGGTCGGTAACGTCCAGCTGTTCTACAACGGCACGAGCGTCGAGGCCGATAAGGTCATCTACGACCAGAAGACCAAGCGGCTGCATGCCGAAGGCAACATCCGCATGACGGATGCCGACGGCAAGATCACCTATGCCGAGATCATGGATCTCTCCGACGATTACCGCGACGGTTTCGTCGATTCGCTGCGTGTGGACACCGCCGACCAGACCCGCATGGCCGCCAGCCGTGCCGACCGCTCCAGCGGCAACTACACAGTGTTCGAGAACGGCGTCTACACGGCCTGCGCGCCGTGTAAGGACGATCCGAAGAAGCCGCCGCTGTGGCAGGTCAAGGGTGCGCGCATCATCCACGACCAGCAGGAGAAGATGCTGTATTTCGAGACGGCGCAGATCGAATTCTTCGGTGTGCCGCTCGCTTACATGCCCTATTTCTCGACGCCAGACCCGACCGTGAAGCGCAAGAGCGGCTTCCTGATGCCGGGCTATGTTTCCGGCACGTCGAACACGGGTTATGGCGTCGAGGTTCCCTATTATTGGGCGATCGCGCCCGACATGGACGCGACCATCAACCCCCGCTTCTTGTCGCGGCAAGGCGTGCTGCTGCAGGGAGAATTCCGGCAGCGCCTGATCGACGGCGCCTACCAGATCCGCGCCTATGGCATCGACCAGCTCGATCCCGGCGCGTTCTCCGGCCAGCCGGGCGACAAGCAGTTCCGCGGCGCCGTCGACACCAAGGGTCAGTTCGCGCTGAACGACAAATGGGTCTGGGGTTGGGACGGCGTCCTGATGTCCGACTACTATTTCTTCTCGGACTACCGGCTCTACCAGTACCGCGATCCGCTCGGTTCGTTCCTACTGCTGCCGACGGAGGCGCTGTCGCAGCTCTATCTGACCGGCGTCGGCAACCGCAGCTTCTTCGACGCGCGCACGATGTACTGGCTGAGCTATTCGGGTAACCAGAGCCAGGTGCCGATCGTCTATCCGGTGATCGACTATTCCAACGTGCTCAACTATCCGGTATTCGGCGGCGAGTTCAGCTACAAGACCAATTTCGTGAACCTGTCGCGTGATCAGGCGGTGTTCGATCCGATCACCACGATCGCGAACACCAACAGCCTGTGCACGACGGCGTCGGCCGATCCGCTCGCCCGCACGCCGTCGCAGTGCTTGCTGCGCGGCTTCCCCGGCACCTACACCCGCCTCACGGCCGAGGCGCAGTGGCGCAAATCCTTCACCGATCCGCTCGGCCAGATCTGGACGCCGTTCGCCAGCCTGCGCGCCGACGCCATCAACTCCTCGGTCTCCAACCAGCCGGGCGTGTCGAACTATCTTCCCGTCGGCGACACCCAGGCGTTCCGCCTGATGCCGACCGTGGGCCTGGAATACCGCTACCCCTTCATCAACATTCAGCCCTGGGGCTCGACCACCGTCGAGCCGATCGCGCAGATCATCATCCGGCCGAACGAGACCTATGCCGGCAAGCTCCCGAACGAGGACGCCCAGAGCATGGTGTTCGACGCCTCGAACCTGTTCAGCGTCGACAAGTTCTCCGGCTACGACCGCGTCGAGGGCGGCGGCCGCGCCAATGTCGGCGTGCAGTCCACCACGCAGTTCGACAAGGGCGGCGCCGTCAAGGCCCTGTTCGGCCAGTCCTACCAGCTGTTCGGCATGAACTCCTTCGCGGTCCAGGACCCCATCAATACCGGCCTCAATTCCGGCCTGGACAAGCCGCGTTCCGATTACGTCGCGAGCGCCAGCTACTCGCCCAACAGCACCTACACGTTCAGCGTCCGCTCCCGCATGGACGAGCAGACCTGGAACGTGCAGCGCTTCGAGGCGGAAGGCCGCGCCAACTTTAATCGCTGGGCGGTCAGCGTGCTGTACGGCAATTACGCGGCGCAGCCGGAGCTCGGCTATCTGACCCGCCGCGAGGGCATCCTGACCTCGGGCTCCATAAAGATCGCGACCAACTGGGTGGTGTCGGGCTCGGCGCGGTGGGACCTCGAGGCCAACAAGCTCAACCAGTATGTGCTCGGTGCCGGCTATGTCGACGATTGCTTCGTGCTGGCGGCGAACTACGTAACTTCGTATAGCTACTCGGCGGGCACCGCGCCGCCCGTCCTGAGCCATGCGTTCATGTTCCAGATCGGCCTGCGCACGCTGGCGACCTCGTCGACGACCAGCAGTTCCGCCGGCCTCCAGTGAACGGTTTGAAGTGCCGGCCGCGCTTGCCCCCATCACAGGCTCGACGCGGCTGACATGCGAGCGACAATCATGACGACCCCATTGCCCGTCTTCCGCCTTCTCCTCGCCATCGCTGCCGGACTGGTCCTGACCGGACTGCCCTCGCCGTCGCGCGCGCAGAACATCGTCGTCATGGTCAACGGCGACCCGATCACCGATTTCGACATCGAGCAGCGCTCCAAGCTCGACCAGCTGACGACGCAGAAGACCCCGAGCCGGCAGGAGGTCATCAACGAGCTGATCGACGACAAGGTGAAGACGAAGGAGGGCAAGAAGTTCGGGGTCGATCCCGGCGTCTCCGACATCAACCAGTCCTACGAAGGCATGGCGCAGCGCATGCGCATCACGCCGGACCAGCTCACCAAGTCGCTCGAATCCAAAGGCGTGCGCCCCGAGACGCTGAAGGGCCGCATGAAGGCCGAGATGGTCTGGACCAGCCTCGTGCGCGGCCGCTTCAAGGAGAAGCTGCTCGTCGGCGAGCGCGACGTCGCGCAGGCTGTCGGCGACAAGCTCCAGATCGAGGGCACCGAATACAAGATGCAGCCGATCGTGCTGATCGTGCCGCGCGGCTCGTCCGCGGCGTTCCTGGAAACACGGAAGAAGGAAGCCGAGAGCTATCGCGCGCGCGTCGGAACCTGCGAGGAAGCCAACTCGCTGTTCCGCTCGACGCCGAACGCCACCATCCGCGACAGCGTCACCAAGACCACCGCGGAGCTGCCCGAGGCGCTGCGCAAGGTGCTCGACGACACCCCGATCGGCCACCTGACCGCGCCCGAGATGACCAAGAACGGCATCGAGATGGTGGTGCTGTGCTCGCGCAAGCCGACCATGATCGACACGCCGAAGAAGCGCGAGGTCCGCGAGAAGATGTATCAGGAGAAGTACGAGAAGACCCAGAAGGCCTATCTCGACGAGCTCCGCAAGGCGGCGATGATCGAATATCGCAACCGCTGATGGCCAATCGCGCAGCCAAACCGCATACCCTTCCCCTTGCCCTGACCCTGGGAGAGCCCGCCGGCATCGGCCCCGACATCACGATCGCAGCCTGGCTCCGGCGCCGTGAACTGAACCTGCCCGCCTTCTATCTGCTCGGCGACGAGGCGCTGATCGCCCGGCGCGCCAAGGCGCTCGCCGCCGCGCTGGGTGCCGATGTCAGGACCGCGGCGGTGAGCCCCGGCGAGGCCGCTTCCGCCTTCACCGATGCCCTCCCCGTGGTCGCCACCGGCGAGTGCGCGACCGCCGAGCCCGGCAAGCCCGACGCATCGAGCGCGCCGGCCGCGCTCGCCTCGATCCGGCAGGCGGTCACCGATGTCCGCGAGGGCCGCGCCGGCGCCGTCGTCACCAATCCGATCGCCAAGAGCGTGCTCTACCGCTCAGGCTTCCGTCATCCCGGCCACACCGAATTCCTCGCCGAGCTTGCCGCGGAAGGCGGCCGCGTGCCGCAGCCGGTGATGATGCTGTGGTCGCCGCGGCTTGCTGTGGTGCCCGTGACCATCCACGTCTCGATCCGCGATGCGCTGGCAGAGCTCACCAGCGAGCTGATCGTCTCGACTGTTCGCATCGTCGCAGCCGAGCTGAAATCGCGCTTTGGCATCGCGCAGCCGCGCATCGCGGTCTCCGGCCTCAATCCGCATGCCGGCGAGGACGGCTCGCTCGGTCACGAGGAGCAGACGATCATCGCCCCCGCACTCAAGACGCTGCGTGGCGACGGCATCGAAGCCAGGGGCCCGCTGCCCGCCGACACCATGTTCCACGAGGCCGCGCGCAGCACCTATGACTGCGCAATCTGCATGTATCACGACCAGGCGCTGATCCCGATCAAGACCGTCGCCTTCGACGACGCCGTCAACGTCACGCTCGGCCTGCCCTTCATTCGCACCTCGCCCGATCACGGCACCGCCTTCGACATCGCCGGCACCGGCAAGGCCAATCCGGCCAGCCTGATCGCGGCGCTCCAGCTCGCCAGCCGCATGGCGGCTTCGCAAACCTGATGAGCGCGATCGACGACCTCCCGCCGCTCCGCGAGGTCATTCGCCAGCACGCGCTGTCGGCGCGTAAATCGCTCGGCCAGAATTTTCTACTCGACCTCAATCTCACCGCCCGCATCGCGCGCGCAGCAGTGCCACTCGAAGATTCCACGATCGTCGAGATCGGCCCCGGCCCGGGCGGGCTGACGCGCGCCCTGCTCGCGCTCGGCGCGAAGCGCGTCATCGCCATCGAGCACGACGAGCGGGCGATCCCGGCCTTGCAGGATATTTCCGCGCGCTATCCCGGCAGGCTCGAGATCGTGCATGGCGATGCCATGACCTTCGATCCCCGCCCGCTGCTCAATGGCGAACGTGCGAAGATCGTCGCCAACCTGCCCTACAACATCGCGACCCAGCTCCTGATCGGCTGGCTCACCACCGAGCCCTGGCCGCCCTGGTACGACATGATGGTGTTGATGTTCCAGCGCGAGGTCGGCGAGCGCATTGTCGCGCGCGAGGATGAGGAGGCCTATGGCCGGCTCGGCGTGCTCGCCAATTGGCGCTGCGAGACCAAGATCCTGTTCGACATCGCGCCGTCCGCCTTCGTGCCGCCGCCCAAGGTCACCTCCTCCGTCGTGCGTCTGGTGCCGCGCGCAGAGCCGCTTGCCTGCGATCGCAAGCTGCTCGAACAGGTCGCAGCCGCCGCCTTCGGCCAGCGCCGCAAGATGCTGCGCCAGAGCCTGAAATCGCTCGGCGCCGATCCGGCGCGGCTCGCCGCCGCCGCCGGCCTCGATGCGACGCGGCGCGCGGAGACCATTCCGATCTCAGGCTTTGTTGCCATGGCCTGTGAATTGGCCAATATACGAACCGAAACAGAGCGATAATTTCGGAGGAAGAAATATGGCGTTGATGCGTCGGCAGTCCCTGGTCAAGTTCGATGCGCCGCTGTGCGAGACCATCGTCGACACGCCGAAGCCGAAAGGCGCCGAAGTGCTGGTGCGCATCGAGCGCTGCGGCCTCTGCCATTCCGACCTGCACATCCAGGACGGCTATGCCGATCTCGGCGGCGGCAAGAAGCTCGACACCACGCGCGGCATGATGCTGCCCTTCACGCTCGGCCACGAGATCGCCGGCGTCGTCGACGAAGTCGGCCCTGACGTCGCCGCCGGCCTCGTCGGCGCGAAGAAGGCCGTCTTCCCCTGGATCGGCTGCGGCCAGTGCCGCGACTGCCCCAATGGCGACGAGAATCTTTGCGTGAAGCAGCGCTTCCTCGGCGTTTCCATCGACGGCGGCTTCGCCACCCACGTGCTGGTGCCCGACGCGAAATATCTGCTCGACTACGATCCCCTGCCCGTCAACCAGGCCGCGACCTTGATGTGCTCCGGCGTCACCGCCTATGGCGCGCTCAAGCGCCTGGTCGACCGCCCGCGCCAGCGCAACCTGCTGCTGATCGGTCTCGGCGGCGTCGGCATGATGGGCCTGTCCTTCGCGCAGGCGATGTTCAAGCAGCCGATCACGGTCGCCGACCTGTCGCCGGCCGCGCGCGATACCGCGCTGAACAACGGCGCGGCCAATGCCTACGACCCGTCCGAGCCCGACGTGATCAAGCGCATCCTCAAGGAGACCGAAGGCGGTTTCGACGAGATCGTCGATTTCGCCGGCAACGAGAAGTCGATGGCCTTTGCGGTCGCGGTCGCCGCGCGCGGCGGCAAGATCGTGGTCTCCGGCCTGATGGGCGGCCAGTTCACGCTGCCGATGGTGCAATGGGTCTACAAGCGCATGACCATCGAGGGTTTCATGGTCGGAACGCTCAACGAGGCCCAGGAGCTGATGGCGCTGGCGCGCGCCGGCAAGATCAAGCCGACGCCGATGCGAGAGGAGCCGATGGGCGATGTCCAGAAATGGATCGACGAGCTTCGTGCCGGCAAGGTGGTCGGCCGCATAGTGCTAAAGAACTGACCCGCGCGCGGGCCCGACGCAAGTTGGGCCCGCGTGACGGAACGCCTGCGGCCTCGCCGCGTTGGCAGCGCATGTCCATTCGCTGCACCGTCGAAAGCGCATTCTTCATCGCCTGGAGCTGCCTGGAGCAGAGCGGCGAGCTCGGCCCGCCGGACGAGAGCGCCAACGTCCTTCTCGACGCCATCGAAGGTCAGCTCAAAACCGGCGAACGCCGGCAGCTGATGCTCGCCAACAGGGCGATCGACGCCTATCGCGCGCATGCGGCACTGCGTCGATCCTCGTGGAATCGCGAAGCACGCTTCGGGTGATGATCGTCGCCGCCCCTTGGGCCGCCGGCCCAGCGGCGTTTTGGCGGATTGAGGCCGGCGGTCCTCGGGCAAAGCGCACGGAGTACGGCGCTCGGCGCCACACGCTACGCCAATCCGCAAGCCCGCTATGTTCACTCCTGAACAGACCTCGCCAGATCAACGCTGCGCGAAGAACGCGCATGCAGACTCGCCCCTCCCAACTTCCGCGAGTCCGATAAGCCCGCGCGCCAGCATCTCAACTATGCACGGCCGCTTGTGTGCACTTTGGAACCGTCGGTTCCGCTGCGGAAACGTAGGGTTCTGGCTGGCGCCGATTCCCGGCCAGCCCAGAGAAGAAACTGTGACCGGTCGGCCCCCGAACGATCTGCTCCGGCAGCTCACCCACCAGGATTTCGAACTGCTCGCGCCTCACCTCCAGCCGGTCGAACTCGCGGCGAGCCACGTCCTGCATCACGCCGGCGACGACGTGGCGGCGGTACACTTTCCCTGCGGTCCCGCACTGGTATCGTTCGCCGTGCCGGTCGAGGACGATCGCGAGGTCGAAAGCCTGCTGGTGGGCCGTGAGGGTGCGGTGGGCATTGCCGCAGGCCGCAACCCTTCGCTCGCTTATTCGCGCATTGTCGTGAAGCTGGGCGGCAGCCTCGTCCGGCTGCCGCTGCGCGCGCTCGAGCAGGCACAGCAGAGATCGGCGACGCTTCAGGAGGTGTTCTCGCGCTACGCCGACTGCCAATTCGCGCAGCTGCTGCAGACGGCGGCCTGCAACGCCGCGCATTCGATCGAGCAGCGCGCCGCCAAATGGATCATCTCCGCGAAAGAGAGTATCGGCGGCGCCGAGATCCCCCTCACCCACGAGCAACTCGCCGGCATGCTCGGCGTCTCCCGCAGCTATGCCAGCCGCGTCATCCAGATGTTCAAGGCAAGACGCATCCTCGCGACCCGCCGCGGCGCCATCCTGATCCTCGACGGGGCAGCGCTCGAAGCCAGAGCCTGCTGCTGCAACGATTGGGTAAGGAAGCATTTTGACGAGGTGCTGGGCGGAGCGTCACCTGCCGATGGCTAAAGCGCGATGCGATCAGGATGCATCGTCATCGCGCTTTAGGTTGTTGTTCAAGCATGATCTTTTCGGAAAACCGCTGCGCACTTTTCCGGATCATGCTTTAGCATCTTTGCGGCCTCACGCCTCCGGTGGCGACTGCCGCTTCAGATGCAGATAGGCCGGGCTGAAATCGCCGAGCCGCTGCAGTTCGCGCCATTTCAGGACGATGAGCTCCCCGTCGCGCAGATCCATGGCGCCGCCCCGTCTGAGGTCAGCGAGCGTCCGGTTCACCGTCGCGATCGCCATGCCCAGCGTCTCGCCGAGTTGCACCAGGCTGATCGGCAGGCGGAAGCGATTGCCGCGGACGAGCTGCGCGGCGCGGGCGCGGTAGAACAGCTCGCAGAACAGGTGCGCCATACGCGCCTGCATCGGCCGGGCGCTGTTGTTGGTGATGGCCTCGCGAAAGATCGAGGCATCGAGCAGCGTCTCGCGCCAGACCGAGAGCGCGAAAGTGGGCCGGCGCCGGAAGGCTATGAACAATTCGCGATGCGGGATGAAGGCAACCGAGGCGTGCCCGAGCGCGGAGAGCCCATGGTCCATCTGGTCGATGAACAAGCCCTGGGAGTCCGGCAGGTCACCGGAGATATGGAACGCGAGATATTGCCGCCCCCCGCTGCCGAGCAGATGGTAACGCGCCACCATGCCGGAGACGACCAGCGCCGAATGTTCGGGCTCGTCACCCTGGCGGATGAAATCCTCGTTGGGCGCGACATCGCGCTGCGTGAAGGTGAGCGCGCGGATCTCGTCGAGATCCTCCCCGGTGAGCGCGGTGTGCTCGCTCAGGTTCCGGATCAGCACGTCGTGGGCTTTTTCCATGAGACCACCAAAAATCGCGCCGGATCTATCAAATGATACTTCTGGCCCCGGTTCAGCGGACTAGAACGCGAGACGGACGCACAGGTTGCTAATCCGTTTGCGATCGTACGGGTCGCACCCACCATCACCTCGATCACCAACCGAGCCCGGCCCTTCTCATGAGCCCTACGACGATCCTGGAGCGCATCCGCGGCCTGTTCGCATCCGATACCAGCGAACACCTCGACTGCATCAGCGATGCCTTCAAGAACGGCACGCCGCGCGAGCCGGCGCATCCGATGTCGGATCAGGAACTCGCCCACGCTATCCGCGAGTTCCGCAGCACTGAGGTCTCCGACTGGACCATCGCAAAGCTCTCGCGGCGTTTCATCGACGTGCCGCGAGACTGCTGAAGCACGCCGCGAGGCTCATGCCGCATCCGAAGTTCATCGCGCGTCTCCAGGCCATCGAAGGCCTGTCGGAGGACGAACGCCGGCAGATCGCGGGCCTGCCGTCCACGCTGCGCCCGGTCGCGGACGGCGAGATCGTGCTGCGCCAGGGCGAGGCCGCCTCGCGCTGCGTCTTCGTCGTCAGCGGCTTCCTCTACCAGGCCCGCATCGTCGGCGATCGCAGCCAGATCCTCGCGTTCCACGTTCCCGGCGACATGCCCTGCCTGCACACGCTGCTGGTCTCGCCGATGGATGCGGACCTCGTCGGCCTCGGCCCGACCATCGTCGGCTACGTCGGGCACAGCCAGCTCCGCCAGCTGCTCGACGGCTCGAACCATCTGACCCGCGCGTTCTGGCGCGAGACGCTGATCGATGCGGCGATCTCGCGGCAATGGATCGCCCGCCTCGGCGCGCAGGCGGCCTTGCCGAAGGTCGCGCATCTCATCTGCGAGCTGGCGGCGCGGCTGGAGATCGTCGGCCTTGTCAAGGACGCCTGCTTCCAGATGCCGATGACGCAGCGGCACGTCGCCGATGCCTGCGGCCTGTCGATCGTGCACGTCAACCGCACCATCCAGGAACTGCGGCATCGCGGGCTGATCGCATGGGAGGGCAGCGAGATCGAGCTGCTGCAGCCTGAAGAGTTGCGCAGGTTTGCCGATTTCACGCCCGACTATCTGACCTGAGCGGTGGGTGAGCGTGGAGGATGGGTAAGCGGAACGCTCTCCCTCGCGTCACGAACGCGGCCGCGCGGTCCGCCATGACGTGAGCAGCGCACCACCGCGGCCTAGGACAGGATCCGTTTTCGGCTTGCGGACCTTGGCGATGCGTTTGACGGCATCGGGACGCTCTCGCATGTCGGTGCACTCGTCGTACGTTCCGTCCTGCGGATACGCTCCGACGACTCCAAAGTCCCGGCTGGACTCGATCAGCCTGTGTCCGGTGCCGGCGGGCAGCACCAGAACGTCGCCGGCTTTCAGGCGAAGGATGCGCCCCTTGATCCCGCCGCACTCGACACTGGCCGTCCCGCGCGCCACGCCCATCACTTCGTGGACCTGCGAATGATAATGGACGAAGTCATACACGGTGTCCCGCCACGACCGGCCCCAGCCGTTTGTATCGAACAGCGTGTCGATGATGACCTCGGGGGGAAAGCGTCTGGACTTCAGATTGACCGCGCCGCGATAGAGCAACACCGGAAAACGCGGATTGTTCGGCACGATGCCATCGTCGCGAAAATGGATGGCTGCCGGCTTCCGGGCCCGCACAAGCGCCCGCAGCGTTGCCGCATCGGGATGCTCCTCCACGAGCTTCTTGGCGAGATTCTTGATCTGGTCCTTGATCGGCATGGCCTGTCCTCAGCCACGATTCAACGACGGCGGAGGTGAGAAGTTTCCAAGCGAACGGGCTCGATCGGCAGCAGGCCCCACTCCGTCCTGCGGATGATCTCTCGAGCGATGCCTTGCACCTCATGAGATCACGCTACGGCGCGATGACATCCAGCCTGTCCCGCGACGGCAGCGTTGCCTTGAACGCCCGAAGCGCCGCATCGACCGCCGCCGCATCGGCCAGCGGGGTGCGATAAAAATCGACATTTTGCCGCGACAAGGTCACGCTTCTTGTCTGGAGCACGGCGACCTTCGTCCAGCTCGACGGCACGCCTTTCTCGAACCAGCCCTCATAAATCATGATGAGACCGACGTCGTAATCGTGGGCAAGGGCTGCCATCTCTGCCGGCCCATAGTCTCCCGCCATTCTCGCCTTGCGCACCTGCTCCGAACCAAGGCCCCAGAGATCGAGCGTGTACTTGGTATTGCCATATGCAACCAGGCCGAGATCGTTGACCCCAACCGCATCTCCGTAGAACGATTGCGCGAAACGAGCCATTTGATATTGCTGCTCGTAGATATCGCTTGCGCCCACCGGGGTGACTACTGCCGCTGTCATGTAGGGAATCGCGGCGGTGCCGAGCCCGAAGACCACGCCAATCTTCACACGAGACCATTGCAGCGTGGAGAGCCGTGGCTTGAGTTGTGCGACGCCCCACAGCAGCGCGGTCGCCGCGAGAGCCATGATGTATACCTCGTACCGATTGAACCAACCGTATTGACCGCACGCCAGATGGGCTCCGACGGCAACGATGACGGTCAGAAGGACAATCAGCACCTTGCGATCGGCGCGTAGCAGGCTGGCGCACCAGGCAACAGCGAGACCGAGTGCGATGAGCCGCAATCCATATGACGTCATCACGCTCCGCAGCATGTTTCTGACGATAGCGGGTAGCTCGCTCGCGGGCTGATCAAGTGTCGTCAGATAGCCCTTCAACAAGACGGAGCTCGGCAGCAACGGCAGGCCACGCGAGGCCATGAGAACGACATAGCCCGATAGAGTGACGATAATCACGAGCGCAGCGCCGGCTGCGAAGCGGCGCTGGTCCAGCAGCGCGAACGCCACGATGGCGGCACCGGCGAATGCGATCCCCTCGAAGCGGATGAGCGGAAGCAGCACCAGGGCGAGGAAATGGAGCGACGTTGGTGCGAACCCGCGCGCCGCCGCCACGAGACCAGCAAAGGTCACGATTGAGGCCCAGACGTGAGCACTGTGCTCCATGCCGGTCATGGGCAGCGCGACAGCGCTGGTGCTGAAGATGAGTAGCAGCGCGATCACACAAGCGAACAGACGCTCGCCCACGCCATCGAACAGGCCACTCGCCTCCAAGAGGCGTATGATAGCCAAGATCGTCGCACCTGCGGCTGCAGCGTTGATCAACAACGGACCAAATGCACCGAGATGAAGCGATTCGGTCAGAGCCAGAAAATATGGCCAGATGATCGATGAGCTAGGCGATGAATATTCCCCGGCGTTGACCCCATATCCGCCCGACAGGATCTGGTCGGCGACCGCAAGGTGGATATACGCATCGTCTAGCGTGAAGAAGAGCCTGAAGTCGCACAGCGCGAGGACTGCGATGATCTCCATCGCAAGCAATCCCAGCCAAACGAGCATGGCTGCAGTTGAGGGTTGAATCCAGGCATCGGCACCCAAATGTCCCGACGACTCCCTGCCTGTCTTGTCGGGGCAATCGTATTGATCGACGACAGCCATCACACTCCCCTGTCAGTCGCTCGATCACGATTGACACCTTGCCGGGGTCCATTTCCCACATCCTGCCGTTTATCTAATCCTCCCTAACAATCGGTGACTGCAAGGCTGGGAATATCAGGGTTCCCGTGGGTCGTCTTCCCGCGTCCGGTCATTTGCAGGAAGCGCAGCTGCCCGAACCGAGCCCGTTTTCCAGTCGCAGAGGTAAAGGATCGGAACCAGGGAACGCTGATCCCGACAACAGCTGAGACCACCGGCCGGCTCTCTATCTCACTGCAAACGGCGCCTGATAAGGCCGGCCGAACGGCACGCCGTTGATGACAGTCTGGATCGGCTTGAGCTGGGCCTTGCCGTCTCTCTTGTTGTTGCGGGTGTCGAGGAAGCTGATCGGCCCCTCCACCAGCTCCATGATGGCGACGTCACCGGGCGCACCGACTTGCAGGGTGCCGATTTTCGGCGCGCGATTGATGATCTTCGCCGGAGCCGTTGTGGCCATCGCGACCACCTGCTCCAGCGTGAAGCCCAGCGTCATGAACTTGCTCATCACGTTGGGCAAAAACGGGATGCCCGGCGAATTGCCGGAGAAGACGTGGATATCGGAGGAGATGGTGTCCGGAGTGCACCCACCGGGGATCGCGACTTCCGCCACGGTGAAATCGAAGCTGCCGCCGCCGTGACCGACGTCGAACATGACGCCACGCTGCTTGGCCGCCAGGGCCGCAGGCAGCAGCTTGCCCTCTTGCACGATATTCGTGAAGACGTTGGACATGTTCGGTGCGCCCGAATAGGCATGGGTCAGCACGTCGCCCGGGCGCAGCAGATCGAGAATCTGCGACATCAGCTCCTTGGATTCGACGCCACCGATATGCACCATCATCTTCGCCGGCCAGCCGCACATCTCGCAAGCCTGGATGCCGCGCTTCAGCGGCTCGAGCCCGTGCTTGTAGATCACGTTCTCCGACATCCGCACTTTGACCCCGAGCAGGAAATCAGCGTTCTCGGCGAGCGCCATCGCGCAGGCTTCGGTCTGTGCGACGTCGATATTGTACAACTCGGCGGCCGGGAACGCCGACAGGCCGTTATTGGCGATATGGACGAAGGCGTACATTCGCGCACGCGTCTGGGCCACGATGAACCGGCGCAACGCCGCCAGATTGTTGACCCCGGCGTCGCCCGCCGAGACGACGGTCGTCGTGCCCTGGAATTGTACCAGCTCGTCGGCGGGAATACCGATTGCCGAGCCGTAGGGGTAGACGTGACTATGCAGATCGATGAGACCGGGCATCACTAGCTTGCCCGACGCGTCGATGCTCTTCAGCGCGCGCTCGGCGGGGATCGCCTCCTGCACCGTTTCGATCATGCCCCAGCGGATGCCGATATCGCGTCTGGCGCGCAGCGACTGGCTGTGGTCGAGCACCTCGCCGCCCCGGATCACCAGATCGTACTTGTCGTTCGGCCCCATCGCTGCCCCGGCGGGCGCGGCGAGGCCGACAACTGCGGCTGACGTCGAAAATGCCAGGAAATCGCGGCGTGACAACACGGACATGATGGTCCCCCCTTGCGCTTTTTCTTCGCGGCTACGGCCCCGCTTTGGCGAGCAGATGCGCTTCTGCCGCCAACTTACGAGATCGGAATGAATGGGATTGGAATTGAAGCTTCTTCACGCGGATGACCCAATCCTATGTCTGCTCACGAGCCCTGAGGAGCCGCAAAATTTTCTGAAGTCGCGTGAACTTTCCTGGACGAGCGCCGACTAAGCCAGCACGTCCGCGCTGGTCCGCTCGGGTCATTCGCGGCGATGGGGCGCGTTTCCGCCGTTGGAGAACGGCAAACAGAACTGACGGTGGTTCCCGAGAGGCGTCGGGCAAAACACCCGGTCAAGCCCCTCTGGCAAAAATATTCAACTTTCCCGAATTTCGGATTTATGGCATAGACGCCTCATCCCGGCCCTACCCAAAGGGGCGCTTCGCGATCGTCACGAGATGCAGGCCGGGTGGCGGTGGACGCGGTAGCGCCGGCGCGGCTCAGCATGATGACAGGGCGGGCAACCGTGAGTCCTCAGGCGACGCGATACGACACGGCGCGGTCACAGCGGTTTCGTCGATGCCCGAGGGCGAGCACACGCAAGCCTCCGGGTATTTCGGCGGGATCGTCCGCGGACGGAGAAGTCGTGTGGTCCTGACGCCCGGGGTCTGTGCGTCAAGGCTTGCGGTGATGCGGCGGCCCGACCGGGCACGCGCATCGATCATCCGCGAGGCGACGGGGGCAATAGTGCAACGCTCCCCGAGGAGAGCACGGAGGACACCGTTAAAACCAGCCGCGCAGGGAAGGCCGGGCGACCGGCATCACCTGTAGTCCACCCCGTGTGCATCTTCGTCGCGCACGGACTTGCGGGTGCCGCCGGCGCCCGGCCTTCCCTGCGCCCTTTGGTCTTCATGGGGCGCGAACGACAGCAAGCCTCGGGCGAAACGCGCCGCGAGAACGGGAAGGCGTGTCTGCGAGTTGGATGAACGCACCTCCATCTCACCGTCACCCTGAGGCGGCCGCTTCTTCAGCGACCCTCGAAGGGCGACGGCCCGGCTGCAGCTCGGCCGTTCATCCTTCGAGGCTCCCCACGCGTCGCTTTGCGACGCATGGCTCGCGCCTCAGGATGAAGGACGCTCTAGCTGCCTCCGCTGCCACCTTCTCTCACACCGCTTTTCGCTCGCCCGCCGGGCTGATAGAATGGCGACATTATTTTGGGGAATTTCGATGCGCGCGAGGATTTTCAATCGCGTTCTGGCGCTGGCGACGCTGGCCTTGCTTGTCGTCACTGCGGACCCGGCATCGGCCGAGAAGCGCATCGCGCTCGTCGTCGGCAATTCCGCCTACAAGAACATCACGCCGCTCGACAATCCCTCCAAGGATGCGAGCCTGATGGCAGAGACGCTCGGCGTGCTCGGCTTCACGCTGGTCGGCGGCCGCGCCCAGCTCGATCTCGACAAGGGCGCGATGGACATCGCGGTGCAGAACTTCGGCCGACAGGTCCAGGGCGCCGACGTCGCGCTGTTCTACTATGCCGGCCACGGCGTGCAGGTCGCCGGCTCCAACTATCTCGTGCCCGTCGGCGCCAATCCGACACGCGAGGCCGACGTCGATTTCCAGATGACCGACGTCAACCTCGTGCTACGCCAGATGCAGGGCTCGGGCACGCGCCTCAACCTCGTGATCCTCGATGCCTGCCGCAACAACCCGTTCGGCTCACGCGGCTTGCGCTCCTCGGACGGCGGCCTTGCGCAGATGCGCGCGCCCGAGGGCACGCTGATCTCCTACGCGACGCAGCCCGGCAATGTCGCGCAGGACGGCAGCGACGGTCACAGCCCCTACACGAAGGCGCTGGCGACGACGATCCGGACCGCGGGCCTCGACGTGTTCCAGACCTTCAACCAGGTCGGCCTCGCCGTGAAGCGCGCGACCGCGGGCGCGCAGCAGCCCTGGGTGTCGTCCTCGCCGATCGACGGCACCTTCTATTTCGTGGCCCCGACAGAAACCGCCCCGCCCAGGATCGCGGCGATGCAGCCCGATCCCCTGCCGGCGGAGCGCCTGCGCGCCGATCCCGACCGCGCCCCCTTGCGCGACGCCGCCCTGCTCAGTGAACTCAGCGAACGTCTCTACGAGCTCAATTTCGATCCTGATACCCCCGACGGACTCACTCGCGCGATCACAAAGCTCCAGCAGCGGATTTCGATGGCGCCCAATGGGGAGCCAACGGAGGGCCTGCTACTGCGCATGCGCAAGATGGAGGATCTCAAGCCCTGGGGTTCGATTGTCTACGGGCCGGACAACAGCAAATGGGGCATCTCCTGGAACCACGCCTCCCGGCGCGCGGCGGTGGCGGATGCGCGCGGCAATTGCGCCGGCGCCAAATGCCCGATCGAGCTGTCATTCTACGGCAGAAGCTGCGGCGCCTTTGCGATCTCCGAAAAATCCTGGTCGCTGGTCCAGCGCGAGGGCGTGCAGCGCGCCAGGGACGCTGCGCTTGACGAATGCGGCAAGGCTGGCAAAGCTTGCCGCATTATCGGATCCGTCTGCGCCGACGGCTCCGGCCGCTGATACAATTTTTTGAATTTGGATGTTTGCTCATGCCCATTGCCGTCATCCGTACGGGTGCCCTCGCCGTCCTCCTCAGCGCCGCCATTGCCTCATCGTCCGCCCTCGCCCAATCCGGCAGCGCCGGCGGCTCGATCGGCAATGACGAGAAGTCGATGTCCGGCTCGCGTTCGGACCGCTCGGCCGAGCCAGCCGCACCCGCGCGCCGGAGCAAGCCGGCGGCTGAAGAGCCGCGCCCGTCGTCGCGGCGAAGCGGCGGCGGCGGTGGCGGGTTTGACGGCGCCTGGGTGGTCACCAGTGTCGGCTGCGGCGGCACCACGTCCGGTGCGGTCGTCGTCTCCTCGGGCAAGGTCATCGGCCAGGGTGTCACCGGCACCGTCAGCCCGAGCGGCTCGGTCAGCACGGTCGGTCAAGGCGACGGCGTGACCTTCACCGGCTCCGGCCGTCTCGGCGCCCGCAGCGGTTCCGGAACCTGGCGGCGCTCCGATGGTTGCGGCGGAACCTGGAGCTCGGCGAAGCAGTAACGCCCAAGGAAATGCCTGATCTCGCGGCGGAACGAACACGCCGCAAGCCCAATTCAAGCCACATCCTCTCCGGATTTGCGGCTCATTGCCACCCAAGTCTTTGATGACAAAGGGCTGGTTGAGAGTTGCGTCATGCGTAACCGGGAGACCAGGATGGGCAACCGCACCGCAAAATTCGTATCCGCGCTAGTCGGCAGCATCATTGCCGGCGCGCCACTGGCCGCCGTGTCGCAGAACGCGCCGGCGCCATCGAGCACAGCCAACGCGGCCGCCGACTGCCTCGCCTCGCCGAAGGGCGCCGCGCCGCAGGGGCAACACTGGTACTATCGTCTCGACCGCACGACCAAGCGGCAATGCTGGTATCTGCGCGCCGCAGGCGGCAAATCCTCCCAGACCGCGCAGGCGACGACTGATGCGCCCGAGGCGGATTCGGCCGCGCCGCAAGCGATGCAGAACGCGCGCGCCGAATACACCGCTCCGCAGACGAGTGCCGCACCAGGCATGCCGAACATGAGCGCGCCCGCGCCCGCCGCAACTAATGCGCCGCCGCTCGCCCAGCAGCCGCCAAGCGGCGCGCCTGCGACCAACGCGCAGCAGCCGGCCGTCACTGCGCGCTGGCCCGAGGCCTCCCCCGCCTCCGTCGCGCCCGCACCGCCGCCGGCTCCCGTTGCGGCCACCGCGCCGGCGGGCGCGAAGCCGGCAAAGCCTCCCGCGCCGATGGCCCTGGCCGGGGCAGACGGCACCGCCGACAAGCCGGCCGGCTCGGTGCAGATGCTGCTGCTCGTGATCGGCGGCGCGCTGGCGCTCGCCGGCATCCTCGCCAGCGTCATCTACCGCTTCGCCGGCGGACGCCTCCGCATCCAGGCCGCCGACCGCCGCGGACATTGGGACGATTGGGCGCCGCAGGACCATGACGTAAGCCGCGCGCCCTGGCTCGGTGCGGAGCCGGCCGTCACGCCGCGCGCACAGCAGGGCCCCGTCGACTTCGATGAAGTTCGGCCGCCGCAGAGCGCGCAAATCGCCGCCTTCACCAAGGAGATCGGCAGGATCGCGGCGCAATCCGCGTCCATTCGCAACAAGGCCGCCGAGCTCGACAAGGCCGACATCTTCAACGGAAAGTTCGAGATAGAGGCATCGGCGCCCCGGCTCGCGGTCAAGGACATCGGCGACGAAAAGGCCGTCGATCACCACAATTATGCGCAGGTAGATGCGCAGGCCGGGGATGCCGTCGACGTCGACGTGATCACCGCGATGCTGGAACGGCTGGCGAAGCAAGGGCCGCGGCTGCCGCAGCC
The DNA here is from genome assembly GCF_002936975.1 of Bradyrhizobium sp. AC87j1. Classification (NCBI taxonomy): domain Bacteria; kingdom Pseudomonadati; phylum Pseudomonadota; class Alphaproteobacteria; order Hyphomicrobiales; family Nitrobacteraceae; genus Bradyrhizobium; species Bradyrhizobium sp. AC87j1. Next base: position 16,887 of record NZ_PTFE01000069.1, on the reverse strand, counting down.
TAGCCCTGAAGCTGAGCTTGCAGAGCTCGTACGAAACCAACGAGGCCAATCCGCCGCTCGCGCTTGAGGCGCTCGGCCTTCAGGATCGACTGCACCTCGGCAAAGGCCTCGTCGACGTCGTGATTGATCACGATGTAGTCGTACTCGGCCCAGTGGCTCATCTCGTGGCTGGCCCGGCTCATGCGCTTGCGGATGACCTCGTCGGAATCCTGCGCGCGCGAATGCAGGCGCTTTTCGAGATCACCGGCCGAGGGCGGCAGGATGAAGACGCTGACGACGTCCTCACGGGCCTTGTGCTTCAATTGCTGCGTGCCTTGCCAGTCGATGTCGAACAACACGTCCTGCCCGGCTGACAGCGCCGCCTCGACGGGGCCACGCGGCGTGCCGTAGCTGTTGTCGAACACCGTCGCCCATTCCAGCAGCTCGTCGGCCTTCACCATCGCCTCGAACGTGGCCTTGTCGACGAACGTATAGTCCTTACCGTTGACCTCGCCCGGCCGCATCGGCCGCGTGGTCGCAGACACCGACATTTTCAAGCCGGACATGCGGTCGATCAAAAGACGCGACAGCGTCGTCTTGCCCGCGCCCGAGGGCGAGGACAGCACGAACATCAATCCGCGCCGCTCGACACCGTCAGTTCCGTGACCGCCGCTCGTCATCGATCACTCCAGATTCTGGACCTGCTCGCGGAACTGCTCGACCACGTTCTTCATGGCGAGGCCCGTATTGGTCAGCTCGATATCGTTCGACTTCGAGCAGCAGGTGTTGACCTCGCGGTGAAACTCCTGCGCCAGGAAGTCGAGCTTGCGGCCGATCGGGCCGCCCTTGCCGAGCAGCTCGCGCGCCTGCGCGATGTGGGAAGCGATGCGGTCGAGCTCCTCGCGGATGTCGGCCCGGGTGGCGATCAGGATCGCCTCCTGCATCAGGCGGTCGGAATCGAAACGGTCGGAGGTGTCGAGCAGGCTCGCGATCTGCTCGGCGAGCCTGGCCTTGATCGCCTCCGGCTTGCGGCCGGGCGCTGCTTCCGCCCTCTTCGCCAGTTGCTCGACCTCGTCGACCCGCTGGGTCAGGATCTGCCCGAGCGAAGTGCCCTCGCGCTTGCGCATCTCGACGAGTTCGGCGAGCGCCTTGTCGAAGGCCTCGGCGGCGGCGATACGCGCGGCTTTGTCCTCCTCCTCGTCGCCCTCGGGCTCGGCAACCTCGACGACGCCCTTGATGGCGAGCAGACCATCGATGCTCGGCGCAACGGCGTCGACCTTGCCGGCGATGACGGCGGCGGCCTTGAGCACGGCGTTGAGCACGTCCTCGTTGACGCGAACGGTGGCCGCGGCATTGGCGCGCTTGACCGTGAGATTGGCGTAGACGGTGCCGCGCGACAGCAGCTCGCCGGCGCGTTTCTTGGCGTGGGCCTCGAGCTCGTCGAACCCTTGCGGCAGCCGCACCCTGAGGTCAAAGCCCTTGGCGTTGACCGACTTCAATTCCCATTCGAACGTGTACGGCCCGCTTGCGCCGTGGCATCTCGCAAAGCCGGTCATGGACGACAGCGCCATCAGGTCAATTTCTCCGGAAACATGGGATTCGCGAGGCATCAAGCCACGCGAATCTTAAGACTATTTTGCAGGAAAGTGGAATCCGCAAAGCCGGCAAGCAGGTCTGCAACGCGCCTAGCGCTGGACCACCGGCGGCGAGGGCTGCACCGCGCCCTGCCGCGCCGGTGCTGGAGCGGCGGGGCGCGCCGCAGGCGGCTTTTTCTGTTGGTTGGGCCGGGCCGGCGTCGTCGCCGTCGGTGTATCGGCAGTTCCGGGCGCGACGGCGGCGGGCGGCGGCGCATCCTCGGCCGGCTCCACCGTGTCGTTCTGGATCTGCTTTTCCATGGCGCGGAGCTTGGCGACGTTCTTCTGATGCGCGTCGTAAGTCTCGGTGAAGGCGTGCCCGCCGGTGCCGTCCGCGACGAAGAAGAGGTCGCGGGTGCGGGCCGGATTGGCGGCGGCCTCCAGCGAGGCGCGGCCGGGGTTGGCGATCGGGCCCGGCGGCAGGCCTTCGATCACATAGGTGTTGTAGGGCGAGGGCTGCGTGATCTCGCTGCGCTTGATCGGGCGGCCCAGCGTGCCCTTGCCGCCGACGAGGCCATAGATGATGGTCGGATCCGACTGCAGCTTGATCCGCTGCTTCAGCCGGTTGGTGAACACCGCGGCGACACGGCTGCGCTCGTCCGGCTTGCCGGTTTCTTTTTCGACGATCGAGGCGAGCGTCACCAGCTGCTCCGGCGACTTGACCGGAATGTCCTGATTGCGGCGCTCCCAGATCTCGGCGAGCACTCGCTTGTGCGCCTGCTGCATGCGCTGGACCACCTGATCACGCGGGGTGCCGCGCGGGAATTTGTAGGTCTCGGGCAGCAGGGTGCCCTCGCGCGGCAGCTCGCGCACGCTGCCGGTGAAGATGTCGTTGTCGGACAGGCGCGCCACGATCTGCTCGGAGGTCAGCCCCTCCGGAATCGTCACAGCGTGCTGCACCACCTTGCCCTCGACAATGGTGGCGATGACGTCGCGGAGCGATGCGTTCTTCTGGAACGAATATTCACCCGGCTTGAGGTCCGAGCTCGCCTTCAGCGCGGCAACGCTGGCGATGAACACCCACGGGTTGATGTCGGTCACGCCTTCCCGGTTCAGCGTCTCGGCGATGTCGCGCTTGCCCGCACGCTGGGGGATGTTGACGATCTTGTCATCCTTGAGCGGCCCGGGCGCCTCGAGCACCTGCCGGCCGTAATAATAGACGCCGCCGGCGCCGAGCATGGCGATCAGCAATAGGGTGATGATGGCGTTGCCGACGACCACGAAAGGATTGCGCGCACGGTCCGATCGCTTCGGCGGCGGCGGGACCTGCTCGGGCTCGAGCGCTGCCCGCGGACTCCGGGGCGAAATGGGCGGCCTTTCACTCATCGAAACAACCTGAATCCTGCCGGTTCAATCGCGGCCCGACAATCGCTTGCCCTGCCAAATGCACGCGCCCACTTCCATGACTATCGCCGAATACGGCAAAACGGTGGATTCGTCTCAAACTTAAACTAACTGGCCAGGCGCCGGACGATCACCGACGCATTGGTACCGCCAAAACCAAACGAGTTCGACAAGGCGACGTTGACCTCTCGCTTCTTCGCCTTATGCGGCACGAGATCGATCGCAGTCTCCACCGACGGATTGTCGAGGTTGATCGTCGGCGGCACAACATTATCGCGAATCGCGAGAATGGCGAAGATCGCCTCGATCGCACCGGCCGCACCGAGGAGGTGACCCGTCGACGACTTGGTCGAGGACATCGCAACCTTGGACGCGGCATTGCCGAGCAGACGCTCGACGGCGCCGAGCTCGATCTCGTCGCCGAGCGGCGTCGAGGTGCCGTGCGCGTTGATGTAATTGAGATCGGAGGCGGTCAGGCCGGCGCGCTTGAGCGCGGCCGACATGCTGCGGAAGCCGCCATCGCCGTCGGGCGACGGCGAGGTAATGTGATAGGCATCACCCGAAAGACCGTAGCCGATCACCTCGGCATAGATCCTGGCGCCACGGCGCCGGGCGTGCTCGAGCTCTTCCAGCACGAGGACGCCGGCGCCCTCGCCCATCACAAAACCGTCGCGGTCCTTGTCATAGGGACGCGAGGCTTTCTCGGGTGTGTCGTTGAAACCGGTCGACAGCGCGCGCGCGGCGTTGAAGCCGGCAATGCCGATGCGGCTGATCGGCGATTCCGCGCCGCCAGCGACCATCACGTCGGCATCGCCCAGCGCGATCAGGCGGGCGGCATCGCCGACGGCGTGTGCGCCGGTCGAGCAGGCCGTGACCACCGAATGGTTCGGTCCCTTCAGTCCGTGCGCGATCGAGACGTAGCCGGAAGCCAGATTGATCAGGCGGCCCGGAATGAAGAACGGCGACACCCGGCGCGGTCCGCGCTCCTTGAGCAGGATCGCGGTCTCGGCAATGCCGCTGAGGCCGCCGATGCCCGACCCGATCATGGTGCCGGTCGCGCATTTGTCCTCTTCGGTGTCGGGATGCCAGTTGGCGTCGTCGAGCGCCTGGCCGGCTGCGGCCATGCCGAAGATGATGAAGTCGTCGACCTTGCGCTGGTCCTTCGGCTCCATCCACTTATCGGGATTGAAGGTGTCGTTGGTGCCGTCGCCGCGCACGACCGTGCAGGCGTATTTGGTCTGAAGATCGGAGACATCGAAGCTCTCGATCTTGCGCGCACCGCTCTCGCCGTTGAGGATGCGCTTCCAGGTCGGCTCGACGCCGCAGCCGAGAGGCGACACCATGCCGAGACCAGTGACGACAACCCGCCTCATATCCGAAAACTCCGCATCGAAAGATTCACGGCCAATAACAAGAAACCGGCTGACCGCTGGGAAGCGGCCCGTCCGGTTTCAATGTTGTCCCCGCGAAAATGAAGAGCCTTAGCTCTTCGCGTTCTTCTCGAGAAACTTCGTGGCGTCGCCGACGGTGAGAATCGTTTCCGCAGCGTCGTCCGGAATCTCGCAACCGAATTCTTCTTCGAACGCCATCACCAGCTCGACGGTGTCCAGACTGTCGGCGCCGAGGTCGTCGATGAAGCTCGCGGCGTCGACAACCTTCTCGGGTTCAACACCAAGGTGTTCGACCACGATCTTCTTAACCCGTTCGCCAATGTCACTCATTGCATAACCTCGTGTTGTTCCCTGTAGACCCGACCCCCCGGGACGATACGAGCCGTCGTGGTCGTGTTACTTGCCTTCGCTTACGAACTTTGATTTGGCCCCATCCTAACCGATACAGGGCCCGGCGAACGACGGCCAAGGCTCCGCATCGCCAATATACAGGGTTTCAAAAACCTGCAATGGCGTTCTTTGCCCATCCGTTGAGCGTCCGGTTATCATACTTCAACTGCCTTGACTATAAGCCTCATTTCCCTCCGGAAACGGCCGTTTGCCGCATCCGCACAGCCCATGTGGGCAGTGCGGAACGAGCGCTTCAGATCATGGCCATGCCGCCGTTGACGTGAATGGTCTGGCCGGTGACGTAGGCTGCTTCGTTCGAACTCAGGTAGACGGCGGCCGCCGCGATATCCTCGGGCGTCCCCAGGCGGGCGGCCGGAACCTTGGTCAGAATCGTTTCGCGCTGCTTGTCGTTGAGCGCATCGGTCATCGGCGTCTTGATGAAGCCCGGTGCGATGCAGTTGGCGGTGACGCCGCGCTTGGCGTATTCGGCCCCGAGCGTCTTGATCATGCCGATCAGGCCCGCTTTCGACGCCGTGTAATTGCCCTGCCCTGGATTGCCGGTGACGCCGACCACCGAGGTGATGGCGATGATGCGGCCGAAGCGCTTGCGCATCATCAGCTTGGTGGCGGCGCGCGCCAGGCGGAAGGTCGCGGTCAGATTGACGTTGATGACCTCCTCCCAATCCTCGTCACGGAGCTGCACGAAGAGATTGTCGCGGGTGATGCCGGCATTGGCGATGAGGATGTCGACCTGGCCCATTGCCGCTTCCGCAGCGGGCACCAGCGCCTCGACCTCGTCGGCCTTGGAGAGATTGCAGGGCAGCACATGGGTGCGCTCGCCGAGCTTGCCGGCAAGCTCGTCCAGCACCTCCTTGCGCGTTCCTGATATCGCAACGGTCGCGCCCTGCGCGTGCAGCGCCTGCGCGATCGCGCCGCCGATACCGCCGGTCGCGCCGGTGACGAGCGCCTTTTTGCCAGTCAGATCGAACATCGAAAACTCCTCCAAAGCACGATCCGGAAAAGTGCGCAGCGGTTTTCCGAAAGATCGTGCGTAAACTGAAAAACTCAAGCGCGATGAGAAATCATCGCGCTTTAGCCCTGCTTCGCAGCGGCCAATGCATCCTTGGCGGCGGCAATGTCGTTCGGGCCACCGACTGAAACGCCGACGGCGCCGTCCGCGATGCGCTTGACGAGACCGGACAGCACCTTGCCGGCGCCGATCTCGAAGAACCGCGTGACGCCCTGCCCTGCCATATAAGCAACCGACTCGCGCCAACGCACGGTGCCGGTGACCTGCTCGACCAGGCGGCGGCGGATCTCGTCGGGATCGGTGATGGCGCTCGCCAGCACGTTCGACACCAGCGGCGAAGCCGGGGCCTTGATCGTGACCTTCGACAGCGCTTCGGCCATGGCGTCGGCAGCGGGCTGCATCAGCTTGCAATGGAACGGAGCGGACACCGGCAGCAGCATCGCGCGCTTGGCGCCCTTGGTCTTGGCGATCTCGACGGCGCGATCGACCGCGGCCTTGTCGCCCGAGACGACAACCTGCCCGCCGCCATTGTCGTTGGCGGCCTGGCAGACCTGCCCCTGCGCCGCCTCCTTGGCGACCTCGATGGCGGCCTCGTAGTCGAGACCGAGCAGCGCGGCCATCGCGCCTGCGCCGACCGGAACGGCTTTTTGCATTGCGAGACCGCGGGTGCGAAGCAGACGGGCGGTATCCGAGACCGTCAGACTGCCGGCCGCGGCCAGCGCCGAATATTCACCGAGCGAGTGGCCGGCGACGAAGGCCGCATCTCGTCCCACGGAAAATCCCGCCTCAGCCTCCAGCACGCGCAGGGTGGCGACAGACACCGCCATCAGTGCCGGCTGAGCGTTCTCGGTGAGCTGGAGGGTTTCGGCCGGACCATCCCAGATGATCGCTGTCAGCTTCTCCCCTAGCGCGGCGTCGACCTCGTCGAACACGGCGCGCGCCACCGGAAAGGCATCGGCCAGGGCCTTGCCCATGCCGACCGCCTGGGAACCCTGCCCAGGAAATGTGAATGCAGCCGTCATCGGCGCTCCCTGCTTGTCGGGCACGATCCCTGCGAGAACCGGCAGCCGATTACGCACGGCCTTAGGCCATGGTTCCGGATCGTGCTCCAAAGGGGGCCGTAGACACTGTCCGGGGCCGGACTGTCAAGCCGAGATGGGAACTTCGAGCAGCACTCAACTGGGGATGCGTCCCCTCAAAACCCACCGGCGGTCTGGTTGGCATCGACCTCCGCTCCGGCCTGCGCACGGCGCGCGCTGCTCGCCAACTGCCCCGGCCGATCCTCCCTGTCAGGCTTTGCCGTCGCCAGCCGCAACACCGCCGCGTAGTTCGGTTGCACCTCCATGCGGCCGGCGTGCCGGCTCTCGCTCAGCAGGCGATGGACCTTCGGCAGATTGTAACAGGGCACGTAGAACAGCAGATGATGCTCGAGGTGATAATTGACGTAGTACGGCGCGATGAACAAGCGCTCGAGAACATTGGCATGCGTGGTGCGGGTGTTGCGCAGGGGATCGCTGCTGTCGGGGACGACGGCATGCTCTGCAATGTTACGGATGCGGGTGATGACCATCATCCAGGTCAGAAGCGGCACCAGCCAGAGCAGCGGATAGGCCCACCATACGCCGGCCGCCGCGAGCGCTGCGAACATCACGGCGTTGAGGAGGCATTGCGGGCCGAGCTTGTCCCAGAAATGCGCCAGACGCTGCCGCCACGGCCAATCCTTCGGCCCGAGCGCATTGAGCAGCTGCGCCTTGCGCTGCTGGTAGCCGGTCTGCCCTGTGATGTCGCGAATGAACTTGCGGCGATAGCTCAGCTTCGTAATCGGAAACGGCGCCGACAGCACGAGATCGGGATCATCCTCTTGCTGCGTGCGCGCATGGTGCTGCAGGTGGTAACGCCGGTAGCTGCGCGTCTCCGCAAACAGCGGATAGGCACAGAGCCACTGGCTCAGGGCCAGATTGGTTTTCTCGTCGGCGGACAGGCAGCCGTGCGCGCCATCATGCATCAGGATCGCGAGGCCCAGCTGGCGCGAGCCGATGATTGCGACGGCGAGGATATAAGTGACCGGATTGGGCCACCAAGCGACCAATGCGATCGCGCCAATGATCAACGCCCAAGCGTGCGCGATCAGCGCAACACCTTTCCAGGTCACACGCTCTCGGACATCGGCAAGCTGGTCGTCGGTCAGGAAATCGCGGGCACGCATGCGAAGCGCGGTCATGGCCTAGCCTTCCTCGTTCGAATTGCTTGATGCCTCGCGCCCCTCGACGAGACGCAGGCGCGCCGTGTCATCGGATTTCGCCTGCTCGCCGAGCACGCGCAGCATCTCGGCGCAGAGCGCCTCGGGCGAACGGCCCATGGCGTAGCCTTCGAGAATGACGCCGATGGCGACGGCCCAGAACCGCCGCGAGCTTTCGTCCGGCGCGCGCAGCGAGCGCCAGCCGTGCCGCGCCACCTGGCTCGCATAGGCGCGCGCGCCTTCGCCGTGCAGGCGCTCGATCGTGCGCTCGACGAGCGGTGCAAGATCCTGGCGGCGCCGCGTCAATGTCAGAGCTTCGGCGAAGAAGGCCACTGAATCGCTCGCCGTCACGGTCTCCGCCAGTGCGTGCGTGTAGTCCCGTGGCGTGCGCGCCTTCAGCGCCGCCTGCTCGGTCGCACGCGCCAGATACAGCAGCTCGCGGCAGGCGCATTCGACGAACAGCGCCTCCTTGGTGCGGAAGTAGTAGGTGATCTGGCTCGGGAATGCGTCCGCGGCGGCCGCGATGTCGGTGATCGCCGTGCCCGACAGCCCCCGCTCCCGGAACAGCGGGCTTGCCGCATCCAGCAGCAGCGAGCGCATCTTGCGCCCGGCCGACCGTGTGGCCCGCGCGGCGTGCTTCGGATCACCCGCCGACGCCTCAAATGGAGCCTGGACCGATTCACCCGTCATCAGCACCTCCCGACCTCGTTATTTGTATGATATACAAACAAATAGGTCAAGCTGGTACGGGAGGGTGGTTTGAAGGCCCCCCTGTCAGCTCCGTCTGGCCGAAAACGGGCACTCCAACCTTGCCAAGTCAGCCAAAATCCGTATAAGGCGCGCATCCGCAGACCCCGGCCGGGAGCTGAACGGACGGTCTCAGCAAATCATTCGTGATTTTGGTGTGGCAGGGCCAGTCGGCCCGTCGTCCCGTGTTTCCGCCTTCTGAGCTTAATCCCAGAGTCCTTTCCGAAGGCCTCTTAAGGGCTTGACGCCGGGCGATGCGCCAACATGAGGAAAGGACCACCATGGCTCTTTATGAGCATGTTTTTCTTGCGCGTCAGGACGCGAGCACGCAGCAGGTCGAAGAACTGACTGCGCAGATGACCGGCATCGTCGAGGGTCTCGGCGGCAAGGTCACCAAGACCGAGAATTGGGGCGTACGCTCCCTCACCTACCGCATGAACAAGAACCGCAAGGCGCACTTCGTGCTGCTCAACATCGACGCGCCGTCCGCGGCGATCGCCGAGATCGAGCGCCAGGAGCGCATCAGCGAAGACGTGATCCGCTATCTCAGCGTCCGCGTCGAGGAGCTCGAGGAAGGCCCGTCCGCGATGATGCGCAAGGCCGACCGTGACCGCGAGCGTGACGACCGTGGCGGCGGCTTCCGTGGCGACCGCGAAGGCGGTGGCTTCCGTGGCGACCGCGAGGGTGGTTTCCGTGGTGGCGATCGTGACGGTGGCGGCTTCCGCGGTGATCGCGGCCCGCGCCGTCCGCGCGAAGAAGCTGAAACCACCACCACCACCACCACGACGGATGGGGAGTAAAAACAATGGCTGAAGCTGGTGCACGCCGCCCGTTTTTCCGTCGTCGCAAGAGCTGCCCGTTCACGGGCGCCAATGCTCCCAAGATCGACTACAAGGACTCCAAGCTGCTGATGCGTTACGTCTCCGAGCGCGGCAAGATCGTGCCGAGCCGCATCACCGCGGTGTCCGCGAAGAAGCAGCGTGAGCTCGCCCGCGCCATCAAGCGCGCGCGGTTCCTGGGCCTGTTGCCCTACGTCATTCGCTGATACGACCAATTCGACCGGCGGCGCCAAGCCGCCGGTCGCGACTTTTCTGAACTCATAAGGCTTCCGGGTCGTCCGGTCGCCGATGGTTGGGGCAAGATGCCTCTAACCGCTCGAAGGGAGCGGGACAGCTGATGATGGCCTTTGTGCTGATAGCCTTGATCGCCGGCGCTGCGTCGGCCCTGATGTTCGCCTCGATCATTTCGGGCGCGCTGATCTCGCTCGTCCTGTTCTATCTCGCACCGCTGCCGCTGATGGTCGCCGCGATCGGCTGGGGACCGCTTTGCGCGAGCCTCGGCGGCATCGCTGCTGCGATCGGCCTCGGTGCCCTGTTCGGCCTGCCCTATTGCATCGCATTCGCCGTCACCGTCGCGCTGCCGGCGTGGTGGCTCGGCCATCTCGTCCTGCTCAGCCGTCCTGTGGGAAAGGTTGCCGTGGGACATGTCGCGCCGGACGCCGCCACGCCCGCCGAGCCTGAGCTCGAATGGTATCCGGTCGGCCGCATCCTGCTGTGGCTGGCGGGCTTCGCCACGTTGACCACGATCGCTGCCCTGCTCACGCTCGGGACCGACGCCGAGACCATCATCGGCACGCTGCGGCGCGGCTTGATGCGCCTGCTCCGGGCCACCGACCCGCAAAGCTCCGGCGAAGCCGGTCAGTTCGTCGACGCGATGGTGCGGATCGCACCGGCTGGGGCCACCATAATCGCGATGATGACGCTGACCCTCAACCTCTGGCTCAGCGCCAAGATCACGGCGACGTCGGGCCGGCTGCGCCGCCCGTGGCCGGACATGAAGACGGCGGAGCTGCCGCCGATGACGCTGGTGGCGCTCTGCATCGCGCTCGCCTTCTGCTTCACCGGCGGGCTGCTCGCGATCGCCGCACAGATCGCCGCGGCCGCGCTGATGATGGGCTATGCGCTAACCGGCTTTGCCGTGCTGCATACGCTCACGCTGGCGCTGAAGAGCCGGACGTTCTGGCTCGGCTCGACCTACGCCGTCGTGGTCGTGTTCGGATGGCCCGTGATCGCGATGGTGATCCTCGGCCTTGCGGATGCCGTGTTCGGCTTCCGCGAACGCTTCCTGCGCAGCCGGCAACCGCCGCCGCTGCCGACCCCTTGAGTTCAACCCGAAACCGAAACCTTAGAGAGCACTTCAAAAGGAGAACGAATATGGAAGTCATTTTGCTGGAACGCGTCAACAAGCTCGGCCAGATGGGCGAAGTCGTGAAGGTTCGCGACGGCTATGCCCGCAATTTCCTGCTCAAGCGCGGCAAGGCGCTGCGCGCCACCGCCGACAATCGCGCCAAGTACGACGGCATGAAGGCCGACCTCGAGGCCCGCAACCTCGCGTCGAAGGGCGAGGCGTCCAAGGTCGCCGAGAAGATCTCGGGCAAGAACATCATCGTGATCCGCCAGGCCTCCGAAGCCGGCCAGCTGTTCGGCTCGGTCACCGTGCGCGACGTCGTCATGGCGTTCGAAGCTGACGGTGTCGCGCTCGAGCGCCCGCAGGTGCAGCTCGACGCGCCGATCAAGACCATCGGCAAGCACACCATCACCGTCGCCGTTCACCCAGAGGTCGAGGTCGAGGTTTCCGTCACGGTTGCGCGCAGCCAGGACGAGGCCGAGCGCATCAACCGCGGCGAGGACATCTCGACCCGCAACGAGGACCGCGACGCGGCTGCCGAGGCGATCGCCGCCGCCGGCGAGTTCTTCGATCCGGAAGCCGAGCACGACGAAGCCGAGCCGGCGCCGGCCGCGGAAGAGAAGTAAGCCTCGCATTCATACGCGAAGCGAAGCCCGGTCGCCTCAAGCGGCCGGGTTTTTCGTTTTTGCGGCGACGTCCTCGCTCAACATCGCGATCGAGGCCAGCGCCGTTGCCGTGTGCTTCTCGACACCGTCGCTGACGCAGAACACGTCGGCCGCGACCACCGACACTTGGCGGCCCGGCTTGATCACCCGGGCACGGCAGATCAGCTTCTCGCCGACCGCGGGCGACAACAGGTTGAGCTTGTATTCCGCCGTCAGCGCCGGCTGGCCGCGCGAGGTCGCGGCTGCGATCGTCGTGGCGTTGTCGACCAGGAAGGCGGTAACCCCGCCATGGAAGAAGCCGTGCTGCTGCAGCAGCTCCGGCCGGCGATCCACAGCGATCGTGCAAGTGCCGCGCGATAATTCCGAAAGCTCGGCGCCGACCAGGTTCATGAAGCCTTGCTGGCCGACATTGGCGTGGATGCGTTCTGCTACAGTGGCGAATTCCGGATCTGCTGCGGCGCTCATGAGGCCTCTCCTTATGTCTTGTTGATGCGTTCGGGCGGCCGCAGCGCACGGCCGGCACAGGCGATCAGCGTGTCGGCCTCGACGCGCGGATCGGCGCGGTCGCGTCCCGACAGGAAAGCGCGGCAGAAGATCTGCGCCGGGCCGATGAGCTGGCTCACAAACATCACCGGCGTCATCGGCAAGAGCTCGCCATTTGCGACCAGCGGCGCGCGCCAGCGCTCGATGCCGTCGGCGAGCCGCGCATTCTGCGCGCGCTGGGCGTCGCGAACGTCCTCGCCCCACTCGCTTCGCGATATCTCGAACAGGTAGCGCGCCTCGCGCCGGCTGGTCACGACCCAGTCGAGATGGGCCCGGATCAGCCGTTCGATGCCCTGCTCCGCATCGGGCACGGGATCGAGCGCGGCCAGCACCGCGGCGTGATAGTGCCGCAAGACCTCCAGGAACAGCGCACCGGCGAGCTCCTTCTTCGAGCCGAAGGCGTGAAAGAAGCTGCCATTGGAGGCGCGGGCCCGGGTGCGGATCGCGGCCACCGTCGCGGCTTCGAAGCCGACGCGGTCAAACACGATCAGCCCGGCTGCCAACAGATCGTCCCGCACGCTCGCCACCATCGACTTTTCCTAGAGCAACACTCTAGAGCAATACTCTAGGCGCGGTCAACGCAATGCGGAGGCCGCGATCAACGCGGCCTCCGCAAGTCGATCAGAAAACTAGCTGGCTTAGCGCGAGATCGGCGGCGTTGGCGGACCGGAGGACTCGGCCGGCGCAGCAGGCGGAGCTGCGGCAGTCGCGGGCGGTGCCGGCTGCTGCGGCTTGGCCGCCGGTTCGGAGCTGGCGGCAGGCGCGGCCGGCTTGGGAGCAGCCTCTTCCGCCGGCTTGGGTGCGGCTGGCTCGGCAGGCTTCGCGGTGGCCGGTGCAGCCGGCGTCACTGCCGGGACCGGATCGGGCCGCAGCGCCGGAGCGTCGCTGCCGCGGGGCTCGACCTTGACGCTATCAGGCCTGGTCTCAGCGGGCTTCTCGGATGCCTTGCCGTTGTCGGGCTTGGCCTCGTCGCGGCCGGGCTCGACCTTGGCCGTGTCGGGCTTGGACTCAGGTTTGGACTCGGGCTTGGGCTCGCTCTTCTTCTCGTCAGTGGCTGGCGCCGCGGAGTCGACCTTCGGCGCCTCCTCGGTGCCGGGCTTGGCGCGGCGCTTGCTCTTGCGTCCCTCGGGCGCAGCCTGGCCCTCGGGCTTCGTGCCCTCCTCGGCCGGACGTGCGGCGCGCTTCTGGCGGGTACCTTCCGCTGCGGGTGCAGCAGCCTCGCCGTCCGGCTTGGCGGCGTCCTGGGCGCGCGGGCGGCGGCCCTGATGTTCGGGATTGGAGCTCGCGTCCTTCTCCTTGGCGCCGTCCTTCTTGCCGTCCTTGGCCTGGTAGCGTGTGTCGGTGGCGCCGTTGGAGACGAGATAGGAGGCGAGGATGCCCGCCATGTCCGAGCTCGTGGTGTAGTGCTGGCGCAGGAAGCCCGGCAGCGAGCCCGGCGCGACGGATTTCAGAAGTCCGCGCGGGCTCTTGTGGCACGCATTGCAGGTCTGCGCGAAAAGCTGGGACGGGGTTTTGCCGGCCTCGAGGTTGGTCACCTGCGCAAAAACGGTATCGGCAGCGCCGAAGCCGATCAGAAGCAATACCGTCGCGAGGCTGAGCGCTCGGCTCGACATTCCCATCATCTCCATTGAATTCCGAGAGGTGCAGCCGGCATCGGGCGCGGCGGCGGGTCACCTTTTATCCGATTGAGCCGCGAATGGAAGCAGGCACCACGCGCAAGGATGTGATTAAGCGGTTTGCGAATATCGGCTGTGAACTCAGCGCATTAGCGCAGCCGATCCTGCCTCCCTAAATTTGGATGCATGCGCATAGGAACCGCCGCGTCACCTGGGCGTCAGAAGTGAAGGCCGGGTTAGTCGCATCCCTTCGGGTTCGCTCGAGAGGAAGGTGTCGATGGACCTCTTGTTGCGTAGATTTCTGTCTCAATTCATCCGCCGCGGCACGATGACGGTGACCGGCTCGAGCGGATCGAAGTTCACCGTTGGCGACGGCACTGGCGAACCGGTCGCGGTGCGCTTCGTCACCGCGGAGGCGGAGCGGAAGATCCTCGTCAATCCCGAGCTCGGGCTTGGCGAGGCCTATATGGACCGCGAGTTCATCGTCGAGCGCGGCACCATAGCTGATGCCCTCGCGATCCTGCTCGATCAACCCGACCTATTGCCGCAGTGGGCAAAACCCTGGTGGCGCCTGCGCTATCTGACGCGGCATCTGAAGCAGTTCAATCCGCGCTCGCGCTCCCGCCACAACGTCGCGCATCACTATGATCTCGATGCCCGGCTCTATTCGCTCTTCCTGGACGCCGACAAGCAATATAGCTGCGCCTATTTCGAGACGCAGGACGCGACGCTCGACGACGCGCAGCTCGCCAAGAAACGGCACATCGCCGCAAAGCTGTTGGTCAGGCCCGGCCAGCGCGTCCTCGACATCGGCTCGGGCTGGGGCGGGCTCGGGCTCTACCTTGCCGAGATCGCCGGCGCCGACGTCACCGGCGTGACGCTGTCGAGCGAGCAGTTGCAGCTCGCCAACGCGCGCGCGGCCGAAAAGCGCCTGACCGGTTCGGCCAGATTCCTGCTCCAGGACTATCGCGACATCGAAGGCCCGTTCGACCGCGTCGTCTCGGTCGGCATGCTCGAGCATGTCGGCGCCCGCTTCTACGACACCTACTTCCAACGCTGCGCCGAGCTGTTGAGCGAGAACGGCATCATGCTGCTGCACGCGATCGGCCGTTCGCAGGGCCCGGACTCGACCAATCCCTGGATCGCCAAATACATCTTCCCCGGCGGCTACATCCCGGCGCTGTCGGAGGTGCTGCCGGCGATCGAGCGCGCCGGCCTCCTGGTCTGCGATATCGAGATCCTGCGCCTGCATTACGCGGAAACGCTGAAGGCCTGGCGGGAACGTTTCATGGCGCGGCGCGAGGAGGCCGTGCAGCTTTACGACGAGCGCTTCGCGCTGATGTGGGAATTCTATCTGGCGGCCTGCGAGATGACGTTCCGCAAGCAAGCCATGATGAACTTCCAGATCCAGCTCACCCGGCGCCAGGGCGTGGTGCCGATCACCCGCGACTACATGCCGCGTGAAGAAGCCCGGCTGCGAGCTCGCGAACGCGCGAGCAAGCCCAGACTGAAATTGGCTGGTGAATAGGTCCTAGTCTGGTGAATAGATCCTAGTGACGCAGGGTCGACATCTGGGAGGAGCGGAAACTGGCCGTTAACGCCAGTTGCGCCCTCAGCGCGACCAGGATTTCCGGGGCGACAGGCTGGCGACGTATTTCAGGCCGTTCCGCGTGCTCCATGGCCGCAATCAGCCCGGAGAGCCAAAGCCGGCTACCTGCCTCGCTCCGCCAAATCTGGTGCTGCCGTTCTGGCCGCATCGCCTGCCTCGTTCCCTGTTGACGGATCGCGGGAGACAATTCCCTCCCCCGCCTGCCTGTTCCCGTATTACCCCCGAAAGATTCCGGGGAGATGTGATCCAATTCACATAAGTCTGGTCGGGCCTGGCTTAGACCGTCGCCATGAGCAAAGAGACCCAAACCTCATTCGACGTGCAGGACGACCTCCGCACCGATTACGCCCTGATCGTTACCGGCGTCGGGGCGGCTCTGGTTGCGCTGGTCTACCTCCTGCTGGTCTGAAGGCGAGCCCAAGGCCGCCAGCGTGCGTCATTTCGCGCGCCTCCGGATTCGTCTGCGCGCCAGTCCATAAGGTTCACGCCATAAGGTTCATGGTTCAGGATTTTTCCATGGCGCGGTCGCGGCCGCTTCCTGGCCGGGGCGAGTTCCGCAAAAATCCGTCAAGCGCGACGCGTGCTGCGAGCGCTAATCATCCACCATTTTAACTGAGCGGTTGATAGCGGTCAGCTTTCGCTTCCGCTTTGCACCGAGGCGGCGCTTTATCCCGGCCCCGCATCCGCCCAAGAAAATTGCTAAGCACGTCCGACCATGGCCCTGACTGATTCGAACGTCCTCAAACTCGCACCCGAGCCCGGAACTCCCGCCTATCGGAGCGCGCCGCATAATATCGAAGCGGAACAGAGCCTTCTGGGCGCGATCCTGGTCAACAACGATGCGTTCTACCGTGTCTCCGACTTCCTCGAGCCGAAGCATTATTTCGAGCCGCTGCACCAGACCATCTACGAGACCGCCGCCAGCCTGATCCGGATGGGCAAGATCGCCACGCCCGTGACGCTGAAGACGTTCCTGCCCGCCGATACCGATGTCGGTGGTATGACCATCGGGCAGTATCTGGCGCGCCTCGCGGCCGAAGCGACCACCATCATCAACGCCCAGGACTACGGCCGCACCATCTATGACCTGGCGCTGCGTCGCGACCTGATCGGCATCGGCGAGGACATGGTCAATGTCGCCTATGACGCCCCGGTCGATTTCGCGCCACGGGCGCAGATCGAGGACGCCGAGCGCCGTCTCTACGAACTCGCCGAATCCGGCCGCTATGACGGCGGATTCCAGAAATTCTCGCAGGCACTGGCGGTCGCTGTCGACCTTGCTGCAAAGGCGTTCCAGCGCGACGGCAAGCTGTCCGGCATCTCGACGGGCATGCGCGACCTCGACACCAAGATGGGCGGCCTGCAGCACTCCGACCTCATCATCGTCGCGGGCCGTCCCGGCATGGGCAAGACATCGCTGGCAACCAATATCGCCTACAATGTCGCGCAAGCCTATGTGCCGGAACTGCAGGCCGACGGCACCACGAAGGCCGCCAATGGCGGCCTTCATGGT
>NZ_PTFE01000068.1:0-46435 GCF_002936975.1 Bradyrhizobium sp. AC87j1 | reverse complement strand
CCCCGGCCTCATGCTCCTTCAGCACCGCAATAATCTGCTCTTCCGTGAACCGTGCTCGCTTCATCTGTCCGTCCTTCTTCGGGGCGGACTCTAACTCCTTCTGGAGGAAATACTCGGTGGCAGGTCAGCTTCAACGTTCGTATTTGCTGGCACTGCTCCAAGAACTCGCCAACACCACCGAGACTGCGCAGCCCAGGCTGATCCTTGGATGCGAGGAGCCTGAACTTTATCAGCATCCGCCACAAGCGCGCCACCTGGCCGCAGTCTTTAAAAAGCTTGGCCAGGGAAACTCGCAGATCCTGGTATCGACCCATAGCCCCCACTTTGTTTCAGGACGACATTTTGAGCACGTGCGACTAGTTCGAAGAGATGACGCGGAGAAGAGGTCTAACATCCGGTGGACCACTTGCGAACGAGTTGCTCAGAAGCTGTCCGACGTCTCTGGAGACAAGGTCGCTCCGATTGAAGCTGAGCGCGCCCAGCTCCATCAGGCGTTGCAGCCGCATATCAATGAGATGTTCTTTACCCAGAAGCTCGTGTTGGTCGAGGGTCTGGAAGACACGGCCTATATCACCGCTTGGATGACGTATTCGAACCTTTGGGACGATTATCGCAAGTCAGGATGCAACATCGTCGCCGTTAACGGAAAAAGCTCTCTCATCGAACCTTTGATCATCGCAAAGGAACTCAGCATCCCCACCTTTGTGGTATTTGACGCCGATGGAAACGTCCAGGACGCGGGCCGGCGTAACCTCCACAAACTCGATAACGAAAAGATACTGAAGCTATTGGAGGGGGACGTGGCGACGCCTTTTCCTGATAGCCCGGTCTGGACCGACACATATGCGATGTGGCCGGAGAACCTGGGCTCGATCCTCAAACAAGAGGTGGGATCGACGTTCTGGGACTCTTCTTATTCCGCTGCAACTAAAGGCCTTGGCAACCCGTCCGGCAGCTTTGTCAAAAACACGATCCACATCGGCGACCATCTTACGATCTTGAGAGGAAAAGGAACCAAAATTCCGACTCTCGACCGGCTGTGTGCAGCAATCCTCGCATTGGCGTGAGAAAGTTACAGGAGACAGAATGGAATTCGAAAAAGTTAGATCCAGCACAATCAGCACCGTTGGCTACGACGATGCCGAGAAGGTTCTAGGCGTGCAGTTCCGCAATGGCAGTGAATATCATTATCTGGCTGTACCGAAAGCCCTCTTCGAGGGCCTTCGGGCGGCACCTTCAGTAGGGAGTTACCTGAACAAATACATCAAGGAGGCCGGCTACCAATTCAGGCGGGTAAGATAAACCTCCGCCGTTATAGAACGGCCCGTTCACTCAGCTGCTTCACTTTTCAGCTCTGCGAATTTCGTCGCCATAGTCGGATTACCCCGCGTCAGCTTCTTGATCGTCACATCCTGCGCCTTGTCGTTTGCAAGGCGCAGGTTGCGATCCGTACCCATCAACGCATCCTTGGTCTTCTGCAGATGGTCGATGGACTTGTCGATTTCGGCGATCGCCGTCTGGAAGTTTCGAGAGGCGAGGTCGTAGTTCTTTGAGAACGCGGTCTTGAACGTCTCCAACTGGCTTTCGAACTGGGTGATGTCGATATTCTGCGCCTTCACGAGTGCCAGCTCGGTTTTGAACTTCAGCGAGTTGAGGGAAGCGTTCCGCAGCAGCGTGATCATCGGCAGGAAAAACTGCGGCCGGATGACGTACATCTTGGGATAACGGTGAAAGACGTCGACGATGCCGGTGTTGTAGAGTTCATTATCCGGCTCAAGCAATGAGACCAGGATCGCGTACTCGCAACCCTTCTCGGTACGATCGCGGTCAAGCTCCTTGAGAAAATCCTCGTTCTTGCTCTTCGTCGCGGTTTTGTCGCTCTCGTTCTTCATCTCGAACATGATCGAGATAAGCTCGGTGCCAGCTTCGTCCGCGTCGCGGAAGATATAATCGCCCTTGCTGCCGGTCCGCGCGTCGTTGTCTTTCTCGAAATACGCCCGCGGAAAGGCCATCGAGCGGACCCGGTTGAATTCGGTCTCACAGTGCTGTTCGAGGGTCTCACCGACCATCTTGGTCGAGAGACGGGCTTTCATGTCCTTGAGACGCTCGATCGCGTCATCGCGATCCTTGATCTGGGTTTCGTACTTCTCCTTGAGCGACTGTTCGGAGAGCTGCTTTTCAAGCTGGACCTGCTTGATACCGTTCTTCAGCTCATCGCGCTCTTTTTCGATCGCGCCGACCGCTTCAGTGACGGCTAGTTTCTTCTCAAGCTCGACGGCCTGAAGCTTAGCCTTCAGCTCCTGAATTTCCTTTTCCTTGGCAGCCGTGATCTTGTGCTGCTCGCTGGCCAAAAGCGCCTCAGCAAGCTCTGAGGCGGCCCTCTTTTCGCGCTCGGACTCGGCCAGCGCGTTCGCAAGCCTGTCCCGCTCCTTCTCGATGGCGCTGAGTGCTTCGTTGACTGCCAGCTTCTGGGCGACGCCACTCCCCTCAAGTTTGGACTTCAGCTCCTGGATCTCAGCATCCTTGGCGGCAGCGGTCTTCTGCAGATCGCTGCTGACCTGGGCCTTGGCCAATTCAACGGCGCTCTGCTTGTCACGCTCGGCCAGCTCCAACCGTTCGTGCAGCTGCTGTGCGAAATCGGCGTCACGAACCTGCTTCAGGATCTCGGCAAAGCCGGACTCATCGACCTTGAAGGCCTTGGTACAGTGGGGGCAGATGATCTCGTGCATTGTCCTGGCCGAGTTGGGCGCTGCTGTTGTCATTCAATTGAGGCTAAGGGGCGACAGAATCGATCCTGCCAAATTGAGAACAAAATTAGAACACGCGGGTTGTGACGGTCAAGCAAAGCGCCGGAATTCCAGGCATTTCAGCCGGAAATCCACTGGTTTTCTTTTTTCGGCAGGCTGGGCTTGCCGATCCAACCGGCAAACAAAGCGGCAAAACGGCTGCCCTGGGTATCCCCTTAGGCTTTGATTGTATTGGGATTTTTTTCGGTAGAGGAAGCGGCAAATATCGATTCCCTGCGGCGGATCCGTCCTGCCGGAGACGAAGGGCGGCTTGCTCGCCAAAGCTCATCGCAAATCAGCAAATGCGATTTTACGATTCACCGCGCTGGGAGTTATCAGCTTCGAGCTCCCTTCCCGAGACGACAAGCGAATAGCTGGTGCTGCGGCCGCCAGCAGCATCCTTCTGCAGAATGCCGCGTTTGATCAAGTCATTGATGTCGCGCGTTGCAGTCGGCTGCGAGGTCTTGGCGATCTTTTCCCACTTCGATGAAGTCAGCTTTCCCTCGAAGCCTTCGAGCAAGCGATTCAACATAAGTCTCTGGCGATCGTTGAGATCACTCGCGCCATGCTTTTCCCAGAATGCCGCCTTCTGCAGAACGTTGCCGATGATCGCGTCAGCGCCGTCGAAGGCGCGCCCGAGACAACCGAGAAACCAGTCGAGCCAATGGGTGATGTCGAGCGTACCGCGTTGCGTGCGCTCAAGGATGTCGTAGTAGGCTTTGCGCTCTTTCCGAATTTGCGCGGACATGCTGTAAAATCGCTGCGGGCTGTGCTCGGACCGCGCGAGCGCCAGGTCAGCAATCGCGCGCGCGATACGGCCATTGCCATCCTCGAAAGGATGGATGGTCACAAACCACAGATGCGCGAGCGCGGCTTTGATGACGGGGTCCTGTTCCCGGTCGGCGTTGAACCAATCCAGAAATGCCTTCATCTCAGTCGAGAGCCGCTTCGCGGCGGGCGCTTCGAAGTGAACCTTTTCCCGCCCGAAGGCCCCCGATATCACCTGCATAGGGCCAGCCTCCTCGGTGCGCCAACCGCCGACAGTGATCTTCTGCATGCCGCTGCGTCCCGTTGGGAAAAGAGCCGCGTGCCAGCCAAAGAGCCGATCCGTCGTCAAGGCTTGGTCGTATTTCTGGGTGGCGTCGAGCATGAGCTCAACCACGCCCTCCACGTTTCTTTCGGCAGGCGTCAAGGCGCCGATTTCAATCCCAAGCCGCTGGGCGATCGACGAACGCACCTGGTCACGGTCCAGGATTTCACCTTCGATCTCACTGGACTTGACGATCTCCTCAGTCAGCGACTGGAGCGAGGCTTCCGCCTTCAGCTGGAAGCCCAGGCTTTCCATCCGTCCTAAAAGCCGCCCCTGCTGGTGGCGGACCTGGACAAGGGCTTCAGCTAGCTTTTCGGAGTTCCACTCGAACTCTGGCCACTCCGCCCTTTCGTGAATATAAACCATAACCCCCGCTCCTCTTGACCCGAGTATGGGGCTAATCTCTTCATCTTCAAGCCATTCCAATCACTTCATGATCGGATTAGGGGCATTTTTCTCTTCACGATCAAAGTCTTGCGTTTTAAGAAGCGATGTCATATAAAAAGTATGACATGAAAAAGCCAAGTTCCACCGCTTCGACCGATCTCAGCGCCGCCCAAGCTCGGGCCGCCAGGGCTCTTTTGGCATGGTCGCAACAGGACCTGGCCACCCACGCCAACATTGCCACCTCGACCGTCGCTGACTTCGAGCGGGGCCGCCGAACGCCAGTGCCGCAGAACGCCCAGGCCATGCGGGCAGCCTTTGAGCGCGCCGGCATCTCGTTCCCGACGGGTGGTGCCGTGCGCGGACCCGCCCTTCCGAAGCTCGCTGATCTTACCAAGAGTGGGGCGCCCATTCGATATGTGAACGGCACCGACCTCGCCCAATGGGCGGAGCGCCGTCACGGACAAGCCTCGATGCCAACCCTGATCGCCAAGCTGGTCCGGGCCAGCGGCGGCGCCTCGTTGCATTTCCCGTCCGATGAGGGCGTCCAGTTCGCGGGTTGGGACGGCACAACGCAGGCGGCCACCGCGTCTGAATACGTTCCGGCCGGATCAGCGGGATGGGAGATTGGTACGCAGCGCGAAGGAATCGCCGGCAAGGCAGACGGGGATTACATCAAGCGAAGCAAAGACCCAATGGGTCTTCCGCAGAGCGAGACCACATTCGCGTTCGTCACGCCGCGCCCTTGGCCCAAGAAAGAGGAGTGGGCTCAGCAAAAGCGCGCTGAAGGCGTCTGGAAAGATGTCAGAGCCTACGACGGCACCGACCTGGTCCACTGGATCGAGCAATACCCGGCAGTGGGCCAGTGGCTGGCGACGGCACTCGGAAAGCGTCCGGCTGGCGTGCGCCAGTTGGAAGAGGTGTGGGAGGAATGGTCGCTAGCCACTCAGTGGCCGCTTCCTCCCGACCTGGTCCTCAGTGATCGCAGCGAGGACAGTGCAGCCTTGCTCCAATGGTTGAGGGATGGCCATGCGGCGATCGCCTTCCAGGGCGAAAGCTCTGAGGAAGTGGCAGCGTTCGCCTACGCCACGATCAACCAGTTACCGCCCGACGTCGCCGAGCATTATTTCGCACGCTGCGTTGTCGCCTCCAATTCGGAGGCGGCGAGGGAGCTTGCCGGCAGCCGCACGCCACTGATCATCGTCATCCTTGAACCGGAAGCAGGGGTCGCCGAGGCCATCGCAGCAAAAGGCCATCACGTCCTTGCCGCGTTCGGCCAGAACCCGGGCTCACTCGGCCAAATGCGGAAGCTGAGCCGCCCGTCTCGTGAAGGAATCGAAGCAGCCCTGATCGACAGCGGCCTTCCGGAGGAGAAGGCAAAGGCCTTTGCGCGGGATTCCGCACGCAGCCTGGCCATTCTGCGCCGGTTGATGCCCGGGGTTGCGAGCCGGCTGCCGCATTGGGCGCAGGGCACGATTTCAAGATCGTTACTGGCCGCGCTGCTGGCCGGCATGTGGGATGACGGCAAGGAAGCCGACAAGGCAATCCTATCGCGGCTGTCTGATATGCCGTATGAGGCCTTCGTCGCCAGCATCGCGCCCTATGTTGGGGAGTTCGATAGCCCGCTTCGTAAAGTCGGCCCGGTCTGGAAGGTGGCGTCCCCTCGAGATGCGTGGCTGCTTATCGCGCCCCATTTTACGGTTGCGGATATCGAGCGGTACCGCGCCGCCGTGATCGATGTGTTGAGCGCTGCTGATCCCCGGTACACCTTAAGCCCGGAAGAGCGCTGGAATGCGTCGATACTGGGCATAGAGCCGGAATACTCAGCCTACTTGCGTCATGGTCTCGGCGAGACACTGATCCTTCTTGCGCTGTTCGGCGACAAGGCGGCAATGGTGCCTAA
The DNA here is from genome assembly GCF_002936975.1 of Bradyrhizobium sp. AC87j1. Classification (NCBI taxonomy): domain Bacteria; kingdom Pseudomonadati; phylum Pseudomonadota; class Alphaproteobacteria; order Hyphomicrobiales; family Nitrobacteraceae; genus Bradyrhizobium; species Bradyrhizobium sp. AC87j1. The sequence continues at coordinate 40,272 of NZ_PTFE01000068.1, read as the reverse complement.
TGCCACGCAATACCCCGACATGGTCGTCCGGAAAGTGCTTCGCGGTGCTGACAGCCAACGCTGGTGGTCGCTGTCGCGGGATTTCCAGCTGCTTGCCGAAGCCTCCCCCGATGAATTCCTGTCGGCGGTAGACGACAGTCTCGATAACGAAGATCCGGCGATCGCGGCGCTGTTCAAGCCCGATGAAAACCCGATCTTCGGCAGTAGCGAACATCTCTCCGACCTTCTCTGGGCGCTGGAATCACTCGCTTGGTCACCGCAGCTCCTGCCCCACGTTTCTCTTGTGCTCGCCCGTCTCGACGAGCTTGACCGCGGCGGCCGCTATCTGAACCGACCGGCTGCCAGCCTCCGCACCGCATTTCTGCTCTGGAGCCCGCAGACCAACGCTACATATGGCCAGCGTCTCAAAGTTCTGGACCGGGTTAGGAAGAGGTACCCGAAGCCTGCGTGGAAGCTGATGCTCGGAATCTTGCCCTCTGGCCATGATTCCTTCTCGCCTACTCCCTCCACGCGCTGGCGAGACTTTTCCACGGACAAAAAAGAAGTCGTCACCTATCAGTTGATCGGCAAAGGCGCTGTAGCGTTACTCGATCGCCTCCTGGAAGACGTTGGCAGCGACACAGATCGTTGGATCACCTTGTTGGACCGCTGGAGTGATCTTGGCGACAGGCGCGAGAAGGCCGCGGGCCAGCTGGAGCTGGTCGCTCAAGGTAAACTCATCAGACAGGACCGGGAGCAGCTTCGGGCCAAGCTCAGAAACGTGTTGCACCATCACCGCAGCTATAGCGACGCCGATTGGGCGCTGCCTGCTGAGGACATCGCCCTTCTCCAACGCATCTACGACACTTTGGCTCCCCAGGATCCAATTGAAAGCATCGCATGGCTCTTTGAGACATCGGTCTCCTTACCCAACCCCACAGGCGATTGGGACGGGGACGAAGACTTACTGCAGTCGGAGCGCGCTTCCGCTGCGGAAGCATTCCTGCGGGATCATGGCCCTGAAAAGCTATTCGAGCTCATCGACGCTGTCCGTGAACCCGGCTATTTGGGGCGATCGGTCGCCGAGTCCACTCTCTCCGAAGACATTCGCAAACAGCTCCTTGTGCGGGCGCTCAAGAGTGAGGATGACAAGCATCATCTGTTTGCCCGCGGCCTTGTCGCGACCTGGCACGGCAGCGCAGGCCGTGAATGGGCTGAAAAGCTGTTTGATGAGGCACTGCGCGACGCCTGGGGCGAGAAGGCGCTATTGACTATCCTGCTGGCGCTTCCCTGGTCTGGATGGGTCTGGGAGCTGGCCCGGCACGTTGGTGATAACACAGAGAATGCCTACTGGAAGCGTACGCACCTCCAGTGGCCCCGCGAGCCGGATTTTGAACCAGCGTATGCCGTGGAGCAGCTGATCAAGGCGGGACGCGCCCGAGCGAGCATCAACCTGATCGGTATGTACCTACATGGGGGCAAGAAGTTCGCCCCCGATCTACTCTCCAGAGCCTTGCTCGAGGCTGTGCGCCAACCGGTTCAAGGTGAGCTGGAGATGAACGAGCGCACGATGTTCCAGCACTATGCGCAGGAGATTTTCAGCCAGCTTGATACTGCGGAAGACTTCCCGACCGTTACGCTCGCCCAGCTTGAATGGCAGTACCTGCCGCTTTTCGAACATTCAGAACGTAAGGCGACAGCGATCATAAAGGAACTCACCTCAAAGCCCGGGCTCTTCGTTGAGATGCTTTGTGCGGTCTATAAGCCCAGCCCAGACAGCGGCGTGACTGATCCACCCGTTGAGAATGAGGACCAGGCCCGGAACGTTGCGAACCAGGCGTATAGGTTGCTGCGACTGTGGGATGTTATCCCAGGCACGCGCGGCGACGGAACGATCGACGGCGCCGAGTTGGAGGCTTGGATCGTGGAAGCACGCAAGCTCGCTCACGAAAAGGGCCGCGGTAACGTCGCCGACCAGAAAATCGGCGAGTTGCTCTCGGCTTCCAAGGTCGATGCAGACGGCATCTGGCCCGCCGTGCAGGTTCGGGAGGTCATCGAGGCGGTCCGCAGCCGCGATCTCGAAACCGGGGTCATGATCGGCAAGCTCAACCGCCGTGGAGTGACGACGCGGGCGTACGGCGCCGGTGGTGAGCAAGAGCGCGATTTGGCCAAGAAGTATCGGGAGTGGTCCAAAGCCACTGCTTTCGACTGGCACCGCACCTCAGGAATCCTGGAAAACCTTGCGAAAGACTATGAGCGTGAGGCGAAGGCTCACGATGAGGATGCGGAACGCTTAGATTGGCATTAGCGTAGACACATGAATAAGCAGGCCAAGAATTCTCTGGAGGCCGTATTGAACGAGGTGGTCTCCTTCGTGCTAAATGAGACACACCTGCTCGCTAGGTACGAGGCGGTCCTGCAACAAGAACTGGGCAGGCTGATACAAACCGGTGGTGATGAGGCCTTTGGGGCGCGCATGAACCGGGTCGTTGAACACCTGGGCGGGCCTCCCGAATTCTACCTGCTGTTCGATCATCAAGAACCGCCGCCAGCTGACAATTACCCGGAGGCGATCATGCGAGAAGCCTTCGCGGTATTTTACCGGGCTCGATCGTCGGTACTGCGGGCACATCTTTATATGACCGGTTCGTCGGTTCTTACCGGACAGCCGGATTTGAGCGACGCGCCCCAGGACGTAACGGACGTCTTCGTAAAGGAGGCACAGGGCGCCTTCTGGGAACATGCGGAAGCGGCCTACATCCGGCTCTCTTCTTTCTGGGACCGGGTTGGGCAGGTGCTGGACTTTAGTTTCTTCAACATTCGCAAATTCGACCAGAATGGTTTTACGGCTGTGATGGATCGCATTCACGCGAATGCGATCCCCATGGACATCCGCCTGAAATCCAGCTTGAGCTGGAAACGCCTACGCACTTTCCAGACTAACGAGAAAGAAGATGGCTTGAAGTGGCTTCTCCAGCGCCGGAATCTCGTGGTTCACAGTCTTCACCTGCATCCGGTCGGAACGGACGATGAGGGTGTGTTCAAATCACAGTTTAACCATCTCGACGCCGCCCATCGAGAAAAGCTGCGCCCAAGGGAGCCAAGTGAGGAGGTCCAGCTGCTGATAGGGCAACTTGAGAAAGCCAGCACGCATTTTAGCGACTTCCTGGACATTGTTGAACTCACACCCTCTCGAAAGCGGGAAAGCTATCTATAAGCGACGCACCTTCTCCAGGGGGTAGCACTCTGAAAGATCGCCCGATGACGGTCATGGCACCGTCGCAAAATCGCAAAAATGCGATCAGGCGACAAATTGAGCTAACTCGTTGGGAGGCCGTTGCGCCGCACGAAGTCTGCGAGGCGCGCACCTACTTCGGGAAACAAAAACGATAGCGCCGGCATCCATTCCTGAGGCGGCGTGTATTTTGGATCGCCCTTGCGCAACTGGCTACGCATCACCTCGCACCGAGAAGCCCATTTCCCAGTCGAGTCCTGGCTCTTCAGCAACTCCCTGTGACCCGCCGCCTCGACAGCAAAGCCGAACGCCAGCATGCTTTCCGGATGAATTTGAGCCGTCTGGTGCGCGCACTGGATCAGCGTATCAAATTGCCATCCGACACCGTGACCCTTTAGAGCACTTAATACGGCATGCATCATGCCCCTGAAGCCGCTATCCCATGCCGGACGGTCTGGGACATCGATATTCCTCGCCGCAAGCTTCTCCTTGAGAGCGAGCCAGCGATCCTGATGGTCCGGGCTACCTTCCCTCTGCCGGGTCATATTCTCCGTCCAATAGGCAATGACTTCGTCACGCAATAACCTGTCTGAGATCTTCGCTTCTTCCACCTCGTAGTCAAAGAAATAGGCGCGTTGCTGCTCGATTTCCTTTTTGACCGCGCTAAAGGGAACGATGATTTCCTGCCATTTGTCCCTAATCGTGCCCGCGTCGTCGAACGGAATGCGATAGTGGCACCGCAGGTGGAATTGTTTGGTTTCCTCCGATAGGCAAACGGTTTCCTGGTCGACGACAAACACGTTCGAATTGTTGGAGAACAACAGGTCATCAGTGGTCATGCGCCTGTAGTCTTCCGAGAAATTCGCTAAAACCCAAATTAGGTGGGCTCCAACGTCGCGGTAGAACATTCGGCGGCTGACCACGACGTCCAGGAATGTCGTCGATAGCTGCGCCTCAAAGGCAAACCGCCCTTCGACCGACGTGGCCTGCACATCCGGCTTTCGCCACGTCTTAGGATCGTCTGCCGCATTCCAGCGCTTCTCCTGAACGATTGACTCGGTGTCGAATGACGGGTCGGCCCGCAAGCTGCGTTCGATAAGCCCCTTGATCCGCTTGTGAGCGTCGCTTTCGCGCAGGCCGTGGTATTTCCGCGCCCGGATTTCCTCCTCGCTCAACACACTCCGCGTTACCGCGGGGCATGAGCCGTCTTCAATCTTATGGCGAAAGAAGAAGCGCTTTTGCTTATTGCCGACCAGGTGAACCGGCGTGCTGCAAAGCGCACATACATGCCTCGGCTTCCCCTTTTTCATCGCTTCGCGCATGGCTACGCGCATCACTTTCACGAATTCGTCGTAGCGGTGGGACGCAATGAATGTCGTTGCGCGCAGTACCTCGCCTGAGATGAGATCGATAACCTCTGCGATCTCGGGATCATCCACTGGCGTCGCGAAGTCGAGCGCATCAATGGTGACGTTATGGCTGGAATAGGTCATTGGTCGGAATGCCCTGACGGGAGGCCGAACGGGCGACGACTTTGGCCGATTCGCCGCTAGAATGGTCTATTTTCTTCGTCTAGTCGGTGCGCCGCAATCCCGCCCAGCGCGTAGAAAGCCCCATGCTGCGCCGAGATAGATGGCTCATGTGAGGGGCAACGGAATGTTGGGCGGCCAAGGCGACCGGCTCGGTCGGGCTGCATCCGTAAAAAGCGATTCCAGCAATCCGAGAACGGACTGCAAGCTGTGCGTCTGCTGTCTGACCTCATCGACAGTCTTGATAGGCAGAACAGCGCGCAAGTGCTGATCAATGCCATGATCGCGCCGCCAGTCGTCATAGCTTCGTTTCTTGAAGGACAAGGCGTAGAGCATGGCCGTGCGGCCATAGATTGCCTGGATACACCAGAATATCGCCCAAAGCCGCGGCGACACGAACGGCCGCTCCATTTCACCCTTGGCGAAGTTCGCGCCCTTCATCTTCTCTATGATTACGTCCTGCGACCGATAAATGCGTGCGCTATCGAACAGCGGGTGCGAATCTGCACCGGAGAAATACCGGTTAAGTTCGTCAGGCGTGAGAATGCTGTCGACAAACGTCAAGTCGCTGAAGGCGGACTTGAGGTCAAGGATGATCTGCCATAGCCGTTCCACAGCCTTTGTCGTCCGATCGTCCGCGGCGGAGCTGCCGGAAAGATTGATAGTGCCCGCGTTTACGGTCTGGGCTGTCACGCCGCCCGATTGATTATGGCTGCGCACCGAATTGTCGAGGATAAGCAGCGCGCCGTCGCTGGCCTGCTGATCTGGAACCGCTGTGGCAGCTTTCTCATGGTCGGCCTTCATCTTCAGCAACCGAGCGACCGTGTACGCTTCGAGATCGGCATCCACGACTTTGTGGTGCGTGGGGCAGAGCAAGATCAGGTTATCGAACCCATTGCGGACCTCGTCGCTCTGCGTTGCGTCGTATCGCGGCCCTTGCGCACTGGCAGCCGCGATGTGGCAAATCTCGCCAAGCACTAGCTCCCCATCGACAATGGGGTCCGTGCACGTTGGAAATGCGCAGCGATTACCCGATTGCGCAAAAAGACGCTTTATGACCGGTGGGCGAACGCTCATGTCCGATGTCCAAGAATCACCTCGGCTGAATATATCTGACCAGGCACAATCAGCGCATACTATTGGGCTTTCGGAGCTTAGGGTCTTTACCGATATCCACATTTTAGCTTTCGCGCCCAATTAGAGACCATGGCAATGTCGGCCGCACCCCGGCTCCGGTAGGTTTCGATACGGACCGTGCCGGCTCGGCCGATGCGTCCCCATTCCCTGACCAGCGAGCATTCGCCGAACAAGGTCGGCTGGATATCCAGCTTGTAGAACCGAGCCATGTTGCGACGGTCGTCGATACGAGTAAGCATGAGTGCAGTCATGCGGTTTCCTCCTCTTTTTGTTTTTCGGGGACGCGCGCGGAGGCCTTAGCCTCGCGCAAATAGCGGTGGACAGTCTCCCGACTAACGCGGAGCTTTCGCGCTAACGTCGCCTTCTTGGCCCCGTCTCTGACGTCGCAATAACCTCTTCCACCTGCTCAGCTGTCAGTGCGCGTTTGCGCCCCTTGTACGCCCCCTTCTTCTTCGCGATCGCAATGCCCTCGCGCTGCCGCTCGCGAATGAGCGCGCGCTCAAATTCTGCGAAGGAGCCCATGACATTGAGCAGAAGCTGCGACATCGGTGAGGATTCAGCTATAAACGTTAGGCCCTCTTTCAACAATTGAATCCGAACACCCTTCCCGGTCAGCTCCCGAACCAAGCGGCGAAGATCTTCAAGGTTGCGGGCCAGGCGATCCATCGAGTGGACAACGACCGTGTCCCCTTCCCGGACGTAGGCAATCATCTGCGCCAGTTGAGGGCGGTCAGTATCTTTGCCAGAGGCAAAATCGGTAAAAGTGCGATCAACACGTATGTCAACGAGCTGTCGATCGATCTTCTGATCGAGTGTGCTCACTCGCACATAGCCGACAACCTGCCCCGTCAACTCCTACGCTTTCGTTGTGTGGCAAGAAGTCTGAGAGGTAGCGCAACATGTGTCAAGAAATTCCGAAATCCGATCTGTGTGACACAGTGTGGGGGTGTGGCAATTGGGTGCACCCCAAAGACGCGCATGTGGCGTAGCGCTGGACGCTGAGGGGCTGGTTTGTCATTCGGCCTGCAATATTGGCTCTGACTCACTTTTGATGCAGTTGGGGGGATGTCTGGCGCTTTGATCGGGGGAGAATCAGCGCCATGCAGCAGGCAATCCAGCGCTCCAATCTGGTGCCGAGTGGGTTTGTTGTAGAGAGTGCGTACTTCGAAGGTAATAAGGCCGTTATTGCGGTCCGGGCGCTGGGGAGTGTCGGTCTGTGTCCATCGTGCGGAACGGTTTCCCGACGTGTCCATAGCCGGTATCGACGACGCGTGACCGATCTGCCGCTCTCTGGGCGGATCGTCCAGCTCCTGGTAATCGCCCGCCGCTTCCGCTGCGATGCCGTCCTATGCGGGCGCCAAATCTTCACCGAGCGCTTTGCCGAAGGGGTGCTGGCTCCATCGGCGCGGCGTACTGCAAGGATGGAGTCTATCGTTCATCACCTCGGCCTGGCGCTTGGTGGTCGACCAGCGGCAGGCTTCGCAAAAAGGCTGATGCTCCCGGTGAGCAAGGATACGTTGCTGCGCGTCGTCCGGCGCCGGAGCCGCCCGCCGACTGATCCGCTCCGAGTTATCGGCATTGATGATTGGGCCTGGCGTCGCAATCACCGATACGCCAGTATCATCTGCAACCTGGAACGCCGCCGGGTCGTCACCTTGCTGCCGGATCGGGAGCCTGCGACCGCCCAAGCCTGGCTTGCTGCCCATCCTGCGATCTCGATCGTCGCCCGCGATCGTGGCGGTGGCTATGGCGAAGCGGCAGCAAAGGCCTTGCCGCACGCGGTACAGGTCGCGGATCGTTGGCATCTGATGGAGAATGCCAGCCGAGCCTTCCTTGATGCCGTCCGCAAATCGATGCGACAGATACGCACCGTCATCGGTGCGACCACGATCGATCCCAAACTGCTCACAGCCGCCGAGCGGATCCAGTATGAGGGCTATCTTCGCCGCGAGGAGACCAATGCGGCCATCCTGTCTCTTTCGAAGAATGGCTTACCTATCAAGCAGATCGTGCGCCAAACTGGCCATAGCAGGAAGCTGGTTCGGCACGTGATCCGCGGTGAGCGCAACGATGTCTTCCGGACCCGAGAAAGTTCGTTGGACGTGCATTTGCCATGGCTTGACGATCAATGGGCGTCCGGCTGTCGAAACGGAGCTGAACTTTGGCGTCGCCTGAAGGCGCGAGGTTTCCGAGGCTCGCTTCGCGTGATCAGCGAGTGGGCCACCCGCAGACGACGGGCTGAAAAGGCCGACACGCAAAACCTTCAGCGGATTCCGTCGGCCAGAACGATCGCACGCTTTCTGACAATCGGCCGGGACTTGCTGACGAAAGCGGAGGCCGTCACGGTCGCGGCGATCGAAGTTGGCGTTCCAAGCCTGGTCGATGCCCGCGAGATAATCACCGAATTCCACACGATGATCCGTCGCAAGGCCGACATGGCGCTCGCTTCATGGATCGAGCGCGCCCGCGTTAGTCTCGTCGCTTCGTTCGCCAACGGCGTGACCAAGGATGAAGCGGCGGTTCGGGCGGCAATTACTTCGCCCTGGTCGAACGGGCAGACTGAAGGTCAGATCACACGCCTCAAGCTCGTCAGACGTCAGATGTATGGCCGAGGGAAAATCGATCTGCTTCAAGCCAGACTAATCGGCGCAGAATAATCGGAGCTGCATCAAAATTGCGTCAGAGCCCAATATTGACCCCCCGTATTGCCGCATCTGCGAATGTTACCCTGATGGCGCCATTGCCGATGACGATCCGATGTCGATTAATCGGTCGCGCCAGATGGCTTTCCCGGCTTGCTCGACGAGAGGGGCTGTGGGCGGGTCGGGCCCTACATAGCCCGAGCCCCCGGGCAATGGGGCAGCGGTCGTGGTCGAGCGGGCGGTGGGCGACCAACCGTTCGGCAGCCCTCCGTCTGAGCGCCGTCAGCTGCGGCTGCTCTGCGAGCCACGCTTCGATCGCAGCAATATGCGGATCGAGCTTGGACGGCATGCGAACTCTGGTCTTATAGGGCCGACGAGTTCGCCGGTGCGTGGCACGCGGCTCGCCGACCGTCGCGGTCTTGCCGAGCGTCTTCGCGAACGTCGCCGCGGTCGCTGTCGGGGCGCGAGTGTGAGCGGGTTGCAGGCCGCGCGCCCTTCCGGCACGATGATCGACGCGATTGCCTAGTTCCTCTTGGGTTGCGCGAATCTCCGCCAACAGCGCGACCGGATCGAGCGAGCGATACTGATCGCGGAGCCGTTTCTTCACGGCCGCGGTCACCTTGGGATGCGCCAATGCACGCTCATAGGGCGTCGATGGGAGATGATAGCGCTTGATCATTTTAGCCCCTTCGCGACGCTTCTCCTTCAGCTTGAAAGACGGTTGGAAGAAGTTGACGTAGAGCCGTGCCGCCGCATAGAGGCGGCCCATCATGCGCGCTGTCTCGACGCCATCGAAGCGGCCATAGCCCATGAGGCGGCGGACGACGGCACCATTCTTCTGCTCGACAAACGCCTGGTCGTTCTTCTTATAGGCGCGCGAGCGTGTGACTTCGAGCTTCTGTTCGCGACACCATGGCACGACGACATAGTTCATGAAGGCGCTGTCGTTGTCGAAGTCCACGCCGCGCAACTGCCACGGGAACAGGCTCTGTGCGCGGTTGATCGCCTCGACGACGAGCGAACCTTCCCGCGTCAGCAGCGGCAGACACTCCGTCCAACCGGTGGCGACATCGACCATCGTCAGGGTTTGGATGAACGAGCCAGCCACCGACATGCCGCCATGGGCGACCATATCGACCTCGCAGAAGCCGGGCACCGGGCTGTTCCAGTCATTGAACGCGCGGATCGGGACCTCGCGCCGGATTGCCGAATAGAATCCGGCACGGCGCCGGCTGCCGCCGCTCGCTGCGATCTTCACATCGACGAGCGGGCGATCGATGGTGGCCGGCGCTGATGACCAGAACACGATCACGGTCCGACTGGCCAAGCTGCAATCGGCCATGTTGCTCGAGAGCAGGCAGCAAGGTCGGGATCATCGCCTTGAGCCGCTTGCCGCGTACCCGATCCGACGCCTCCCACAGCGCCGTCATCGCGTCCTTGACCGTCGCGCCATATCTACGTCCTCGTTTTCTTGTTGCCTCGATCTCGCCCGGTCCAACCGTCTCGCGTCGCCGGAGCGCGCGGACCGCATGCTTGCGATGCCAGCCCGTCGTCGCGCACAGTTCGTCGAGGATCCGTCCCTTCTCCGCTCGTTTGGCCGACCGGTAACGCTCCGTTACCGCCGACGCCACCTCGCGCCGCGCGCCCATGCTGATCGTTCCCGCCATAGACGCCACCGAACCAATTCGATGGCACTGCCCCAATCATCGGCGAGAAGCTGTCCAGTAACATTCTGGGTGAGGCAATGCGCCCCCTAAGCCGGGGGATCGGCGTCCAAAATTCATCTGCGACTAAGGAGGTGTGCGCAATTCTGCCGGCGCCCCTATCAGACCTTTGCGCGGCTCGCGACGAGCGACCCAACAGTGTCGATCACGAGCTCGGGCTGCTCTTCTCCATCGGTCCTTATTAGACTAGATCGCGGGTGCTGCCATTCGACAGGAAACGATCGCCGGCGGCGACGTCGCATGATCATCTCGCGCACTGGATCGCAGCAAATCGTAGGTTGGCGTACAAAATCGTACATTTGGTAGCGGGAGAGCGCTACATGGCTAAACCCACTACTATGGAGGCTCTATTTTCGTACCGGAGGATGGCTTAACGTCCGGCCTGACGCCTTTATAGCCTGCCAGAAGCCGCCTTTCTTACGCGGTCCCCGTACGCCCGTGCGTCGACGTAAGTATTGAGGAAGTGACTAAAACTGAAGAGCATAACGTCGAATAGGCCGGCGCGTCCCTCAGCCGCCCGGCAGCGGCGAGATGAACTGGCCGGCGGCGATGTCGAGATCGACGCCGTCAAGGACCATGCGGCCGGCGAATGATTTGCCCACCGGCTCCGCTCATGCCTTCACCTTGTCAGCATAGTTCGGATGCCAGCGCAGAAGCCGCCGTTCGATCAGGCGCGTGATCAAATCCGAGAGCCAGCCTGCGATGGCGTAGAGAATGATGGCCAGCACGATGATGTCGATGCGCAGCAGCTCACGGGCGTCCTGCACGAGGTACCCAACCCCGTCCAGCGACGCGATCGTTTCACCTACGACCAGGGTGAGCCAGGCCAGCGCATGCCGACCAGGATAGGCTGGAGCGCAGCCGGCAGAATGGCCGTCGGGCCGTTCGAGCCGGTGCACGATCTCTTCGATCGGTCTCCGTCTCACCTGAGACGCCGTCACCTTCGCAAACTCCGGCGCGCAATTCGATGGTAGCAAAATTCGTTTTTAACGCGTCGGCATCAATGCCGTTCTACCGCACGCGGGATCTTGCAGAATGTCCTTTCAATGGGCGATGCTCTGCGCGAGTTGACGCACGTGAAGAGGACCTTCACGACGCTGAACGCGAATTCACGTGCGACCGAAAGCGGCAATTGATGCGTTTCAGTCCTCAACGAGCCACGATCGTGCACGTTCGCACGAACGACAAAATGGCTGTCGCGCGCATGGCCCCACTGCCGAAGCATTTGTTGTCCATCTCGCGTCAAATTTGGAATGGCCAGACCGCTCCGTTTCGCTTCTCCTAAGCGGAAACTCCGATCGTGCCAAGCATCTCCGGGAAAGCCGTGAACTGATCGGCGCCAGCAATCATCAGGGGCTATCCATGACCGCACGCTTTTATTTGCGCTCTCACTCCCGGCGTGGCCTGTTGATCGCAACCTCCGTGGTGACTGCCGTTGCCTTGACGGCAATGGCGGGCCTGTCTCCGGTTAAAGGTGCCGGCGGTCCGCGCGATGGTGGCGACATCACCTTCCTGATCGATTCACTGGGCGGCACCTGGATCCCGAACAACAGCGCCATCTCCAGCTTCCAGGGCCACATCTGGGGCCATGTGACTGATAAGCTCGTTTATGTCGACGCCGACGGAAAGGTCAGTCCGTGGATCGCCGAGAGCTGGGAGCAAAGCGATGACGCCACCCAGTTCACGCTTCACCTCAAGAAGGGCGTAACCTTCTCCGATGGCACGCCGCTCGACGCATCGGCCGTCGTCGCCAACCTCGACATCTGGTACGCCGGCCGCAAGAACGAAGGCATCAACCCGATCGGCCTGTTCCCGAAGACTTATACCCGCTCCGAGGCGGTCGACGCCGCTACGGTAAAAGTCTTCTTCAAAGCGCCGACTCTCGGCTTCATCCCGACGCTCGGCTATCACGGCTCCATCCTCATCTCGCCGAAGACCATCGCACAGCCTGCCGCGCAGCAAGCCGACCTGTCCAAGACGTCCGGCAGCGGACCGTATGTGGTCGCGTCCTGGAAGGAGGGCGACTTCGTCAAGCTGGTCAAGCGCAAGGACTACAATTGGGGCCCGGCGGCGGTCGGCCATACCGGTCCGGCTTTCCTCAATTCAATCACCTACAAGCTCGTGTCGGAGCCATCACTGCGGGTCGCCGCTGTCCAGTCCGGCCAGGCGGATGTCGCCTACAGCCCTTCACCGCAGGAATTGAAATCTCTCAAGGACGCTGGCTTCACGATCGCGACCCCGCGCTATCTCGGCTTCGTCAATGGCCTCGCCGTTAACACCAAGCTGGAGCCGTACAACGATGTGAAGGTGCGCCAGGCTTTCCAGGCCGGCATCGACCGAAAAGAGATCATCGACACCGTCTACACACCCGACTGGAAGCTCGCGACGTCCTTCATTCAGAGCAACGTCCCCGGCGCGACCGATCACAGCGACCTGCTGGCCTACAATCCCGGCAAAGCCGAGAAGCTGCTCGACGAAGCGGGCTGGACCAAAGGCTCCAACGGTATCCGTACCAAGGATGGCAAGCCGTTGACGCTTACCCTCAACTCCAACCCCTATCTCGCAACGTCGAAAGCGATCGACGAGCTGATCGCCCAGCAGCTCGGCAAGATCGGCTGGAAGGTCAACATCCGGGCCTATGACGTCGTCACCTTCGGCGAGAAGGTCAGGTTCGGCGGACCGGCCGTGCCGGCCTACGAGGTGACGCGCAGCTTTATCGACGCTGGTACGGTGGCGAGCATCCTCACGAACGCCAACAACGGCGAGGACTGGTTTGCTCTTGGCGAGAGCGACAAGAAGCTGAACGAGCTGCGCGACAAGATCGCCGGCGCCGGTACTGCCGAAATCCGCGCCCCCCTTCTCGACGACCTGCAGAAATATGTGCTTGAGCAGGGTTACTTCATTCCGCGCACGCAGATCGTCCAGCGCATCTATGTGCAGTCTCCGAAGCTGAAAGGTGAAGTCTACAATGGGATCGCCTATGCCAGCTATTACACGGCGACGATCAGCGAGTAGCGCGCCGTGTACCTGAGCAACGCGACGAGGCGAGCAGCATGAGCAGTGCGTACTTCCGCTATGCCGCAAAGCGCCTCGTCCAGGCGCTCGTCGTCATCCTGCTGGCCTATGTCTTCACCTTCGTGGTCGTCAGCATCCTGCCCGGCGATCCCATCACCAACGTCCTGCGCGATCCCCAGAACGGGTTCACCGAGGACGAGATCAATAAGATCATCGCCGCTCAGGGCCTGGACCAGCCGATCCTGGTCCAGCTCTGGACATCGCTGTCCCACTTCGTGACTGGCGACTTCGGCCTGTCGATGCGGTCCAGCCGGCCCGTGACAACGCTGATCGCCGAGGTTCTCCCCTCGACGCTGATCCTCGCCTCCGCAGGCTTCGCGGTCGCATTGCTGCTGGCGGTGACGATCGCCTATGGCACGCAGTTCCTTCCCAAGCGCTTCGGCCAGGGCTTGCTGCGGGGATTCCCGTCGCTGTTCCTGTCGGTGCCGAACTTCGTGATCGGCCTGGTGCTGATCCACACCTTCGGCTTCCAGCTCGGCCTGTTCCGCGTGATTGAACCCAACAGCTTCTGGGCGACCTTCTTTGCCGCGATCGCGCTGGGCATCCCCATCTGTGCACAGATCGCGGAAGTACTGATCGCGAACCTCGACCATGAGTCCAGTCAGGAATACGCCGCTGTCGCGCGCGGCCGAGGTCTCGGGCAGGCGCGCCTCTTCGCAAAGCATCTGCTCCAGCCGTCTTCGCTCCCGGTCGTCACCATCATCGCGCTCACTATCGGCGAGCTGCTCGGCGGCTCGCTGATCACCGAGACGGTGTTCGGACGTACCGGCATCGGCAGCCTGGTGCAGCGTTCGGTCAGCACGCAGGACCTGCCTGTGCTGCAAGCTGTCGTTTCGCTGGCGGCGGTGGTGTTCGTGCTCGTCAATCTGATCGCCGACCTCGTCTATCCCCTGCTGGATCCCCGCGTGAAACTGATTGGCGGAGCGAGGCAACGCCCGAGCACCGCTGAGGACAGCGCCGCCGGAGTGACCCAGGCGGCGACATCATGAGCAGCCTCTCCTCCACGCCACGCGCTTCGATGACCAATTGGTTGGCATCCCTCAGCGTCCCGCCGAGCGTCGCGCTCTCGTTCGCGGTCATCGCGCTGGTGATCGCCTGGTCACTCCTGCCTGGCCTGTTCACGAGCCAGAGCCCGTTCAACGGCGTTCCTGCCGAAAAACTGCTTGCACCAGGCACCGGGCACTGGTTCGGCACCGATCATCTCGGCCGCGACCTTTATACCCGCGTGGTGTATGGCACGGCGTCCTCGGTGCGGAGCGCACTCATTGCCGTCACGATCGCCGCCGTCTCCGGGGGCTTCATCGGCCTTTTGGCTGGCTTCTTCGGCGGCTGGGTGGACGTCGTATTCGCTCGCCTTGTCGACGTGTTGCTGGCGATCCCGCATTTCCTGCTGGCCGTCATCGTCGTCACTGCGATTGGTTTCGACACGACCAACGCGGCGATAGCAACCGGCATCTCGGCGGTGGCCGTATTCGCCCGGGTGATGCGTTCGGAGGTCATCAAGACGCGGCAGGCGACGTTTGTGGAGGCCTCATTTCTGCTGGGCGGCTCGCGCTGGCACATCCTGTTGCGGCATGTGCTGCCGAACGCGTCACGCTCGGTGCTGCCGCTTGCGGTGCTGCAATTCGGCCTCTCGATTTTGATCATCGCCAGCCTCGCTTTCCTGGGGTACGGCGACCCGCCGCCCGCTTCCGACTGGGGCCTGCTGATCTCGATCGGCAAGGACTACCTCAAATGGCCCTGGCTCGTGTATGCGCCCGCCTTCGTCACGATCGCGACCGTCCTCTCCGTAAACAGGATCAGCCGATGGCTCCGCAAGACGGACTAACCGCCATATTCCCCCGCGCCGAATTCATCGCGCCGAAGCCGCTGCGGCCGATTCCGCTGCTTGGGGTCGACGGCCTGTCGGTCTCCTACGGGCCGCACGAGGTCGTAACCAACGTGGGATTCGAACTGGGGCGCGGCGATGGCCTCGCCCTCATCGGTGAGTCCGGCTCGGGCAAGTCGACCATCGCGCGAGCGGTGCTGCGGCTACTCCCCGGCGGCGGGCGCGCGACCGGCCGCATCACTTTCGACGGCCAGGAGGTGCTGGGGATTTCCGAGCGCGGCTTCCGGCCGCTGCGGGGACGGGCCATCGGGTTCGTGCCGCAGGACCCCGCCAACTCACTCAATCCGGTACGCACAATCGGCGCCCAGGCGCAGGAAGCGGCCGCACTCCTCGACGAGCCCGACAATAGAGTCCGCAGGCAGCTCATCCTGGACACGTTCGCTCAGGTCGGGTTGGACAACCCTCAACGCGTCTACGACTCCTATCCGCACCAGCTGTCCGGCGGCATGCTCCAGCGCGTGCTGATCGGTCTTGCGATTCTCCCTCGCCCGGCGCTGCTGGTCGCGGACGAGCCGACCTCCGCGCTCGACGTCACGATCCAGAAACGAATTCTCGACCTGCTCTCGCGATTGCAGCAAGAGCTGGGCATCAGCCTGCTGCTGATCACCCATGATCTGGCGATCGCCGCCGAGCGGGCGAACACGCTGGTGGTGCTCAAGGACGGCGTCATCCAGGAGGCCGGCAGGACCGCGACCGTCTTCTCCTCGCCGGTGTCGGCCTACGCAAGGAAGCTGCACGCCGACGTCCCGGCCCTCAACTGCGACCGCTACGCCGACCTGCGCGACCCAGGTTTCCGCCGCCTCGAGATCGACAGCGAGATATCGAAGATCGACGTTAGCGGCGTCACGAAGACCTTCACCGTCGACGGAAAGACGTTGACGGCCGTAGATGACGTGTCGTTCACAGTCCCGGCCGGCACCACGCACGCGCTGGTCGGCGAGTCCGGCTCGGGCAAGACGACGACGATCCGGCTGCTGCTTGGGCTCGAGGAGCCCGACACCGGGACCATCTCGGTCGCCGGCGAGCAGCTCAACGGTTGCTCGCCAAAGACGCTGCGCGCGGTGTGGCGACACCTTCAGCTCATCTATCAAAACCCCTTCACCTCGCTCGACCCGACCTGGAAAGTCGAGCAGCTGGTGCGCGAGCCGCTCGACCGATTCAAGATCGGAACCCGCAAGGAGCGTGACGAGCAAGTGCGCAGGGCTCTGGCCGACGTCGGGCTCGGCGAGCACCTGCTCGCCCGCAAGCCGGGAGCCTTGTCTGGTGGCCAGCGTCAGCGCGTGGCCATCGCTCGGTCGCTGGTCCTCAAGCCTGACGTGATCGTGCTGGACGAGCCGACCTCCGCGCTCGACGTCACCGTTCAGGCCGACATCGTCGAGGTCCTGCTTTCACTGCAAGCCGAGCTCGGCTTGACCTACATATTCGTCTCCCACGATCTGGCCCTGGTGCGCCAGTTCGCCCACACCGTCTCGGTGATGCACCGCGGACGCATCGTCGAACACGGAGCCGTCACTGAGATCTTCGACAATCCCCGGCAGCCCTATACGAGGTCGCTGCTCGCCTCGATCCCGTTGGGTGTGACCGATGCCCCCCACGTGCAGCAGACGCGGCGTCAGCAGATGATCGCTGCCGAATAATTGACACAGAGAGCATTGCTCATTCCTCGTCATCAAGCGCGAGAACGGCGAAGCTGGCGAGCCAGTGCTCTCCCATGTAATGACTGGCGAGATGGGGAAGACCTGCGGCCAGATGCTCTTGCGCCGCTTCGTGGGCAATCACGCGCCGAGGGTCGCTTGCCGGCAAGACATCGCCGAGAGAGCGCCAGCACCAGGCCCGGCTCAAATTGAGGCCGTCGAGGTGAGCGATCTTGCCGTCCGTGCGATCGGTGACGGAGGCAGGCCGGAACAGCGTCTTTGGCTGCCTCTCCGACAATTGCGGCAGGAATCGGTCGAACCAGGGCAGGAACGCGTCTGGCGGCAACAGACGCCGCATGCACTCGGCCTCTATCAGAGCTGAGGATTGGAAATCGTCGCCGCTCGGCTCACCCCAGGCCGGGCAGTCGTGGTCCTCACCGTACCAGCGCCAGCCGGTCTCGCGCAGCAACTCGGCGAGTGCCTCATCCCCGTTTATGCCGGCGTAGTCCGCCGCCATACGTAGACCGAACGCCGTGTTGAAATGCGTTCCGACCCGCACTGGATAAGGCGACAGCGGCAGGAAGTCACGAAAGCGCTGGGCGATGACTTCGGCCAGCGGCGCGAGATTGCGGCTCCAACGGTCGTCGGGTTGGAGTGCCAGCTCGGTCGCCAACTTCAGGAGCCAGGCCCAGCCATATGGCCGCTTGAAGCCGCGGGCGGTGGGGCGGGCAAAATAAGCGCACTCGGCGGCGACCTTGTCGGGGACGAACTGCGCGTCGAATAGCGCGCAAATGTCGGATGCCGCCGCAAGATCCGGAAAGCGACGCAGCAGCCGCGCCAGCATCCAGTAGCTGTGGACGCAGGAGTGCCAGTCGTAGCTACCGTAGAAGATCGGGTGCAGCTGGCTCGGCGTGCGGGCGTCCGAAGGTTCGGCCAGCGCGTGGTCCACATTGTTGGGATATTCGCGCCCGACATGGCCGAGGGCAATGCCGGCGAACTGCGCGGCGTGTTCGCAGGTGAGGCGGGACGTGGTGGTCATGCTCTGGCCTTTCGCTTGTCACGGCCGATCAGCGTCTCGATCATGCGCGGTAGGATGTAGATGGGCAATTGCGTCGCGGCAAAGTATAAAGCCATGCGCGGCGAGGCGGCGGTGCCGAGCGCCGACCAGACCAGCCCGACATTGCGATTGCCGAGAATGAGTCCGACCGTCAGCCGCTCGGCAAAAGCCCCCGACAGCAACGCGGCGCCCGCGACCTGAAGGGCGATATTGCAGGCAAAGGCAAGCACGACGCAGAGCGCTGCCGCCTGCCCGTTCGCCGCGATCTGCGCCCGAATGCCCGCCATGGTCGCCACCGCAAAGACCAGAAGCGCCGCGACGATGACACCGTCGACCACGCCGCCATGGGCGGCCAGAACGGGCGCCGCATGCCGGCGAAGCAGGAAGGCAACGCCTTCCGCGCTGCCGATCAACAGCACCAACCGCAGCGCGAGCTCGAGCGCACTGATCTCGAGCCCGCCGAACCAGCCGGCGAGAAGCGGCACGGTGACCGGAGCCAGCACCATGGAGAGGACGGTCACCACAAGCGGCACCGCGCCATCGAGCCCGAGCATGCGGGCCACAGCCGCCGTGCCGCTCGATGGCGGTGCCGCGACGGCGAGCACGATCGCAAGCGCGACTTCCGGATCAAGGCCGAGAGCGTGACCGGCAGCACCGATCGCCAACGGACAGGCAACCATGACAATTGCCGGCAACAGCACGGACAGCGACGGCCGCCGCAGCGCGGCCATCACGGCCTGCCCATCAATCCGCAGCAGCGTGCCGAGCACGATCACGAAGATCGTGGTGGGCATCAGGGGGCGCGCAATATCCGCGAGCACCGGGAATACAAGTCCGAGCAGCACGCCGAGTGCCAGCAAAGTCGGTCCGCGCGGGATGAGGCGCAGGAATGAGGTTCGCATACGCCTCGTCCAATTGAGTTTTCCATCCCAATAGACCATCCCCAATGGCATTCTTGAAATCGATTTTGACTATGTCTACCATTGCTCGGATGAATTTGGCTTCCGTCGATCTCAATCTGCTTGTCGCCTTCGAGGCGCTGATGGAGGAGCGCAATGTGACCCGCGCGGGTGAGCGCGTCGGTCTGGCGCAGCCGTCCATGAGCAGCGTCTTGACCCGCCTGCGGGCGCTCTTTGGCGACGATCTTTTCGTGCGCACAGCCTCCGGCATGCAGCCCACGGCCAAGGCGCTCTCGCTGGCCCGGCCGCTCAGCGACGCACTGGGACAGATCCGGGGCGTGCTGGAGCCTAGATCAGCCTTCGATCCCGCAACGACCCGCCGCCGCCTCTCCATTGCAGTGACCGACTATGGCGACCTCATCGTCGTGCCGCCCCTGGTCACGGCGCTGCGGCGGGAGGCTCCTTATATCGATCTTGTGGTGCGCCCCATCGTCGACACGGCCACGAGCGTCGCGAACCTCGAACACGGTGATGTCGATGCATTGATCGGCGGCCATCTTCCCGCCTCAACGCGCATCACCCGGTGCACGCTGTTCGACGAAAGTTTCGTCTGCATCCGCGATGCCAAGCGTGCCAGGCAGAAGATACGGCTCACCAAGGACGATTACACGCGCCTTCCGCATGTCCTATTCTCGTCGGCCGGCGGCGACGGGATTCCCGGCGCGATCGACACAATGCTGGCCCGTCACGGGCGAAAGCGGCGTACCGCGATCACGCTCGCTCATGTCGTCGCCGTGCCGTTTGCGGTCGCCGGCACCGATCTCGTGGCAACCATGGCCAAGCGCATCGCGCGCCGCTTCGCCGCAACCGCCGGAGTATCTGTCGTTCCGCTTCCCTATGATGTAGAGGCATTCACCATCGACCTTCTCCACACGCGACGCGCCATGAACGACCCAACGTTGCGCTGGTTCATCGAGCTGGTTAGTCGTGTTTGCAAGAAACTCTGACAGGCCGCAGATCATCAGCGCCAGCAATTGCGTGCGCCGGAGATAATAATTCTATGCGATGCCAATTCGACAGCAGAACCACCGCTTCGCTCGGCCACGAAGAAAAATATCAGGCTTGTCCGACTATCATCGCAATTGAGCCGTAGAACCAATCGCAGTCCTGTGACGTTGACCGACCGACGAAAATGGGGGACGGCACGATGGGTCCAGAGGGGCGGCACGCGATTGTCATCGGCGGGGGCGCGAGCGGCGCCCTGATGGCGTTTCAACTCCTGAAGACCTCCCCATCCGATCTTCACGTCACGCTGATCGAGAAGCGACCGGAGATCGGCCGCGGCCTTGCCTATCACGCGGGCAATCCCGAACATCTCCTCAACGTGCGCGTTTCGAACATGAGCGCGCTGCCCGACGATCCCGGGCATTTCTGGAACTGGCTGTGCGCGCGGCCGAGCGGGCCGATGTGTCCTGATCCCTACTGCTTCGTTCCGCGGCAGACCTACGGCGACTATCTCGCCGACCTGATCGCGCCGCTGACATCGCGCGACGAGATGCCGGGCCTCACCATCCTGCAGAATGAATGCATCGCAATTCACGAAACACCTTCCGGCGTCGCGGTGACGCTTGCGGACGGAACGCAGCTCACCGGCTCAATCGCCATTCTCGCGACTGGCCATGACGCTGCAGGATCACGCCTGCCCGGCTATGTCGATCCCTGGATCGCTCCCACCGACGCCGGCGTCGACAGCAACGCAACCATGTTGATCCTCGGCACCGGCCTCTCGATGGTCGATTACGTGCTATCGCTGCTCCGCCATGGACATCAAGGGCAGATCGTCGCCTTGTCGCGGCGCGGGCTGCTGCCGAGAGCCCATCGCCGCGTCGATCCGATGCGTCTCGCCGAGAGCGAAGTTCCGTTCGGCGCCCGGATCGGCACTCTTCTGCGCTGGTTTCGTCGCCGTATCGAAGCGCATGTCGCCGAGGGCGGCTACTGGCGCAGCGCGATCGATGCCATCAGGCCCCACACCCAGCGGCTCTGGCAGGAGTTGCCGCTGGAGTCGCGGCGCAGATTCTTGGAGCACGCCCGCGCCTGGTGGGACGTCCATCGCCACCGTACCGCACCCGAAGTCGAGACCCGTATCGCGGAGGCCCTTGCGACACGGCGTTTGACCGTTGTCTCCGGCAAGCTCGCCACCGTCACGCCGAACCAGGGCGGCGCGCTCGTCAGCTATCGCAGGCGCGGCCAGAGCGAGCTGTCCCATCTTCAAGTCGGAGCGATCGTCGACTGCACCGGTATCGTCAAGGACCCAGGCGCCAGCGATAATGCGGCCGTGCGCAGCCTGTTCGGCTTGCGCGGATCGATCCGCTGCGGATTGGCATCGAGGTCACGCCTGACTGCGCGATCGTCGACCAGCATGGATCTCCATCACGACGTCTCTACGCCATCGGCCCGCTCACGCGGGCCGCATTCTGGGAGATCATTGCCGTGCCCGATATCCGGCAGCAATGTGCGGAGCTCGCTGCCCGCCTAGAAAGCGGTGCTAGTTGAACAGATCCGGCTCCGCTGCAGTAATCCAGTCCCAGAGCGGCTGGAAGCTGAAATAGCCGCCCTTGTGCGTGCCGACCTGTCGCGACGTCAGGCTGGCGATGTCATGCGGGATCGGCTTGGGCGTGCCGGCGGCCTCGGCGAGCAACTGGGCGCGCGCGGCATTGTCCATCGCGATGTACCACCAGGCCGCGGCTTCGATGGTCGGTCCCACCGTGAGCAGCCCATGATTTTGCAGGATGGCGGCCTTCTTCGATCCCAGCGCCTGCGCGATCTTGCGGCCCTCTTCCGCCTCCAGCACGACGCCGGAGAACGGATCGAACAACACGTGGTCCTCGTAGAAGGCGCAGGAATCCTGCGTCAGCGGATCGAGCAGGCGCCCGAGCGCCGACCAGGCCTTGCCGTAGGTCGAATGGGTGTGGGCGGCTGCGATCACCTCCGGATGCGCGGCGTGGATCGCCGAGTGAATCACGAAACCGGCCTGGTTGATCGGCTTGTCGCCGATCAGGATGTTGCCGTCGTGGTCGACGAGCTGAAGATCGGACACCTTGATCTGGCTGAAATGCTTGGACAGCGGGTTGATCCAGAACCGCTCGGGAAACTCCGGATCGCGCACGGTGACATGGCCCGCAAGGCCCTGATCGAATCCATAGCGCGAAAACAGCCGAAACGTAGCTGCGAGACGCTGCTTGCGATGCAGCCTCTCCTCCTCAAACGATGCCGCCGGCGTACGCTCAACCAGGGAATACTTTTTGGGCTTGTCGACGACCTGGTTCATTGTTGGGCTTCCTTTTCTAGTATTCGAGGTTCTTGTCGAAGACGTCTGCCAGCGGCACGCCATGCGCATAGGCGTCGAGGTTGACCAAGGTCTTGTCAGCCAGTCGCTTGACGTCCTCGCCTCCCGTCCACGAGACATGCGGCGTCAGGACGACCTTGGGATGGTGATAGATCGGATCGCCATCCAGCGGCGGCTCGGGGTCCGTGACATCGAGCGTGGCACCGGCGATCCGGCCCTCGTCAAGCGCTTGCAGCAGGGCGGACTGATCGATGATCCGGCCGCGCGCGACATTGATCAGATGCAGCGATTTCTTGGCCCGCGCCAGCACATCGGCGTCGATCAGACGGGTTGTCTTCGTCGTCGCCGGAAGCGCCAGGACGAGATGATCGGAGACCTCTACGAGTTGCTCGATGCTGTCCACGGGCTGGATGCCCGGAAGAACGTATGGCCAGGCCGACCGCCTGAGAACCCTGATGTCGACGCCAAACGGCTTGACCCGCTCGGCAACGGCACGGCCGATCGCGCCGAAACCTGCGATGCCGATCGTCTTACCGCTGACGGAGCCCAGTGGGGTGATCTTCCATTGCTCGCGGCTGCGCGGCCGGATGTCGTGAATGCGCTTTTCAAAGCCGAGGATCGCCGCAAGCACATATTCCGCGATCGGATCAGCCGAGATGCCGCGGCCGACCGTGACCACGGGCCCATCGAGCAACCATGCAGGAAAGAAATCGACGCCCGTCGATGCGGTCTGGATCCAGCACAAGCTGAACGGCCATCCCGCAGGTTTGTCCGCGGGCGCCTTGTGCCATCCCGCCAGAGGACGCGTCAGGAGCACGTCGGCCTCGGGGGCAACCTCCCACGCCGGGCGATCGGCGGGATGGTCGATGATCAGCGGACGTGACCAATGATCGGTCAGCGCGGCACCAACCTCCGCACCAAGCTGATTGACGATGATCGGCGATCGCACGCTGGTGGATGCGCGGTTGCTTTCAATTCGGGGTGTGTTCATCTCACGCGTTCATGATGGCAAAGAGGTGGACATGTTAGGCGCTCGCCGCAGGATAGTCTTTTCAAAGATGCCCGGCATCCTGCAACAACAGGACGATGGGTCTCGGCACGGCATAAGAATTCGTCTCTGCGCGCGGCCCGGCTATTTACTGCCAATGACGTCAGGCAGCTCCGCCTTCCGCTGTGCCGCAGCCTCGCCGGCGCGGCGGAACACAGTTTCCATCAGCCATTGCTCGTTGGGAAAGCGCTCGGCCCATTCATCCCAGCCGGAGTGCTTCCGGTATTGGCCGAGACGGCCGGATGCCACCACTTCCTCTGCGCTCACGGCGACGCGACGGTCGCAATCGGGCGCGACATAGATCGCGTCGGCGCGGCAGTATAGCTCGCACAAGAAGCAGGTCTGGCAATCTTCCACGCGCGCGAGAACCGGCAGGCCGGCGCGGCCGGGATCGAGCACGTTTGCCGGGCAGACCTCGATGCAGGCTCCGCAATCCGTGCAGCGCTCTGCGACGATGAGCTCGATCATGACACCGCCTCGAGTTGACCAGGTTGGACGCTCGCGGATGGACGATCCAGCGCAACCCAGACCCGATCCAGTCCGCCGCTGAGCAGGCGGGCGGCCAATCGCGGATCCTGTGCAGGACAATCCTCACGGCGGTGAAGTCCCCTGCTCTCGTTACGCGCTGCCGCCGTTGCCACCGACCAGCGCGCCGTGGCAAGCAGCGCGGCGGTCTCGCGCAAGGCGATCGAGCCCGAATGCCCGTGATCTGCCACCTCGCGCCATAAATCCTCGAGCGTGCGCGAAGAGGCCGCAAGCCCAGTTCCGGTGCGGAACAGATTCTTGTCGAACGGATGCATCTCGGCGCGCACGCCGTCTCTGGCCGCGGCAACATCAACGGTCTTTGTCAGGCTGCGCGGACGGAGCCCAGCCCGGCCAAGCGGCCGGAGCTCCGCGGCGCGCCCATTCGT
The DNA here is from genome assembly GCF_002936975.1 of Bradyrhizobium sp. AC87j1. Classification (NCBI taxonomy): domain Bacteria; kingdom Pseudomonadati; phylum Pseudomonadota; class Alphaproteobacteria; order Hyphomicrobiales; family Nitrobacteraceae; genus Bradyrhizobium; species Bradyrhizobium sp. AC87j1. The sequence goes on along the minus strand of NZ_PTFE01000068.1, from coordinate 16,168 downwards.
GCCGCGTGCCACGCGCGCGGCCGCTTGCCCTGCGAACACGCCTGATGACAGCGCCCATGCCGAATTGACGTTGCCGCCGCCGGAGATCGCGCCCGCGACCTTTTCGCGCGAAGCGTTGTCGCCGGCGATGAACAGTCCCGGCACCGACGTCGCGCCATCCACATCATGCACCCGTACCCCGCCAATGCCGCGAATAGTGCCGTCATTGTGCAGGGTGACCTCGAACCGGTCGCGTAGGGATCGATCTCCCAACGGTCAAACACCAATGGCACATTGGGCGAGATCGTATGCAGCCTCGCCTTGACGTCGTCCGGCAGACGGTGCAGCGAGCAATAGACCGGCCCACGCTGCAGCGCGCGGGCGAGGCGAATGGTCTGGTCGGGACCAAACGGAAGATCAAGTTCCTGCCCGTCGGCGTCGTAATAGGCCGCAAACGAATAAGCCATGCTGCGCGTCATCGTGGAATGCGCGGGCGCTATCGTGTAGGCGGCTGTGAACTCCATGCCGGACATCTCCGCGCCGGCCTCGGACGCCATGAGGTAGCCGTCGCCAGTGTTGGTTTGCGATCCCAGCAAGTGCGACAGGAAACTTGTGCCGCCAGCCGCGAGCACCACGGCGCCCACCTCGATCCGATAGGCCCGCCCGCCATCCTGCCGACGCAGGCCACGCGCACCGCCTATCGATCCGTCGGAGCGCGCCAACAGCTCGATGACAGGCGAATGATCGAGAATGGTGACGCCGTGGCCTAGCACGTGCTGGCTGAGCGCCCGCATGTATTCCGGCCCGCGCACCGCGCGGTAGTTCACCCGCCCCTCGTCGTCGACGCCGAATTTGTAGTGACGAGCCAGCGTCGGCAGTGTGCGCCAGGTCTGGTCGAGGATGCGATACATCCACTCTGCTTCGCCAAGCCCGAGCCCGGCCGCGACACGATTGGCAACAACCGTATCGCGTGCCGCAGGAGGATCCGGCGGTACCCACCAATGGCCTGGCCCCGCCGCGGCCGTGACGCCGCTGGTGCCGCAATAGCCTTTGTCCGCGAGGATGACCTTCGCACCGGCCTGGGCGGCCGAGGCCGCCGCCCAGGCACCGGCCATTCCACCGCCGACGATCAGCACGTCGGCCGTGATCGACAGCTCTTCGAGGGATGACGAAATCATTGCCTCTGCCTCCGGGCGAAAACGACGGCAGATTCGGCCGCACCGGAAGAGTGCCGCGTGCACACGACGCCTGTCGCGACATGTTTGGCCCAAGCGGCTCGCGCGTCAATGAAAGACAAAACTCTTTTCGCCGGCCGTCACGAACGAGTTGTGCCGCCATCACCGACGTCGGCGAGACGGCTATTTGGCAAGAGAACAGACTTCTCTGGATGTCACGGTGAGCGCGACGGTAATGCACGAGCGGCACCGACGACGATCGCCAATTCCGCGTTGAAAACAGCGAGCACGCATTTCGTCGCATCGAGAACGCGCTTCTTCATCAGAGCATGATTGGAGAACAAGATCTCTGGCAAATGCAGCTCGATCAGTGTGTTTGTTTCGAAGATCGCGCCGTGACATCAGTTCACTGGACCGGCTGCCCGATTTCCTGACATGTGAGCCAAAAGGCCGGGAAACTCACATGTAGCGGCCGATCGAACGCGAACTCGCGAGACACAGAATGATTCCATCGAAGTCCCTTTACGCAGCCGCGCTCGCCTTGGTGATGACGGCCAGTGGCGCAAATGCCGTTCGCGCCGAGACGGACCAGCTTCGCATCGCCCAGCAATTCGGCATCGCCTATCTTCCCCTCATCGTCGCCAGCGAAAAGGGACTGATCGAGCAGGAAGCCAAGGCGCTCAGCATCACGCCACCCAAGATCGAATGGCTGCGCCTCTCCGGCGCCGCAGCCATGAACGAGGCGCTGATTTCGGGCGGCCTGGATTTCGCCACGGCCGGCATCACGCCAATGATCCTGACCTGGGACAAGACACGGACCACTGCCAAGATCATCGGCGTGGCCGCGCTCGGCTCGATGGCCAATATCCTGACCACCAACAATCCGAACATCAAGACGCTGGCTGATTTCACCGAGAAGGACCGGATCGCGCTTCCCTCGGTCAAGGTCGGCTTCCAGCCGATCGTCCTTCAGATGGCAGCGGACAAGGCCTTCGGCAAATACGACAAGCTCGACGAGCTCACGGTCAGCATGCCCCATCCGGACGCGACGGCCCAGATCCTGTCGGGACGCTCCGAGATCACCGCCCACTTCACATCCCCGCCGTTCTCGCAACAGCAACTGGCCACCGGCAAGGTGCATCAGGTCCTCAACAGCTACGACGTGCTCGGCGGTCCCCACACCTTCAACGTGGTCTATTCCACCGCGAAGTTCGTCAACGACAATCCGAAGACCATCCAGGCGTTCGTCCGCGGCCTCGACCGCGCCAACGAATGGATCAAGGCCAATCCGAAGGAAGCCGCCGCACTTTACATCAAGGCGGAGGGCTCGAAGCTCGCGCCCGATTTCGTCGAGGGCATCATTCGCGACAAGGACGTCAATTTCACGACTGCTCCTGAAGGCGCCCAGAAGTTCGCGGATTTCGAGGCCAAGGTCGGCCTGATCAAGCAGGCGCCGGCATCGTGGCGGGATCTGTTCTGGTCCGGCCTCGGAGAGAAGCCTGGAAGCTGACATGAACGTCGCTCCGCGGCTGACCAGTCACGCCGGCGACAGCGCATCGCCGGCGTTGCTCGAACTCGATCACGTCAGCATCAGCTATCCGACGCCGGCCGGCATTCTCACGGCGGTCGAGGATGTCAGCTTCACGATCTCGGCCGGCGAACGGCTGGTGCTGCTGGGCCCGTCGGGCTGCGGCAAATCCACGCTGCTGCGTGCCGTCGGCGGTTTCCTCAAGCCAAGTGCCGGCGAGCTTCGCATGAACGGCCGACGGATCGGGGCGCCGGGCCCGGACCGCATGACCGTGTTTCAGGAGTTCGATCAGCTGCTGCCGTGGCGCACCGTGCTCGGCAATGTGCGCTATGCCCTCGAACGGGGAAGATCGTTGCCGCGCCGCGACGCGGAGGCTGTCGCGCGTCGCTGGCTCGAGCGCGTCGGGCTGAAGAATTTCGCCGACGCCTTCCCCCATACATTATCAGGCGGAATGAAGCAGCGCGTCGCAATCGCGCGGGCCTTTGCGCTCGAGCCAGCCTTGCTGCTGATGGACGAGCCGTTCGCCGCGCTGGACGCGCTGACGCGGCGGCAGATGCAGGACGAACTGCTCAAGCTGTGCGAAGAAACCGGAAACACCGCCTTGTTCGTGACCCACGGCATCGACGAGGCGATCCGCGTCGGGACCCGTATCCTGGCCTTGACGCCGCACCCCGGACGGCTGGCGGCAGTATTCGACGTTCCGCCCGACAGCCGCGCACGCGGCACCGCGAGCTTCGCCCAGCTTGAACAGCGGATCCAGCAGACCGTCTTTGCCGCCCCGGAAGCTAACCATGTCTGACGTCGCAGCTCCAAAACTGGCCCGGGCATCCGCGAGGCAGCACGCATTCGAAGGTATACCCTGGCGGCGCATCGTCATTCTGGCCGGCTTTGCGCTGGCCTGGGAGCTCTATGCGCGTTGGCTCGACAACGCGCTTCTGCTGCCCACCGTTGGCGCGACGCTGTCGGCGCTCTGGTCGGCGATCCTCTCGGGCGAGTTACCCAATCGCACATTGACGTCGCTGCGGGTTCTCATCACCGGCTACGCAATCGGCGTCGCGATCGCGGCAGTGCTCACGACGCTCGCCGCCTTGTCGCGCTGGGGCAATGAGGCCCTTGGCCTGCTGACATCGATGTTCAATCCGCTGCCGGCAATCGCCCTGCTCCCCATCGCGCTGCTGTGGTTCGGTGTGGGAACGCCGAGCCTGATCTTCGTCATCGTGCACTCGGTGCTGTGGCCGGTTGCCCTTGCCTGCTATGGCGGCTTCCTCGCGGTGCCGCCAACCCTGCGCATGGCTGGCCGCAACCTGGGCCTCTCGGGCGGCCGGTTCGTCGCGGAAATTTTGGTGCCCGCGGCCTTTCCCCAGATCCTGTCGGGCTTACGGATCGGCTGGGCGTTCGCCTGGCGCACGCTGATCGCGGCCGAGTTGGTGTTCGGCGTCAGCGCCCGCTCCGGCGGCATCGGCTGGTTCATCTACACCAGCCGCGCGCAATTGGAGACGGCAAGCGTCTTCGCCGGACTGCTCACGGTGATCCTGATCGGCCTGCTCGTGGAGGGCGTCATCTTTCGGACCCTGACGCGGATCACCGTCCAACGCTGGGGCCAGGTGCAAACCTGACGCGTCGCCGCCGGTTCCGATCATTCCTATTGGTGAAGATGCGGGAATGCGTAGCGGTCGGCCAGATAGCGGAGTATTCGCTCCGACGAATCGACGAAGCGCCGGCCATTGGCGACGCCGGCATCCTCAGGGACCGGTCGATTCTCGTCGAACACCAACACCGGAAGCGATTGATGCTGCTCACCGAGGAGCTCGACCAGAACCGTTCGCGGTCGGGCGAATGGCAGGCGATGCACTTCGATCTGCGTCGCCAGCCCGGGAAACGACGCCAGCAATCCCTCGATCGCATTGCAGTGCGAGCAGACGAAGAAGCGCCCCGGCTGCTCTGGATCCTCAAACCCGGGCTTCAACAAGAACAGGCGATCTCCACTCATGTCCGTTCTCCAGACATCGACATGATCTTCAATGTCCGAACAGCCGATAGCTCCGATCGGCTGCCCGCAGGTGCCGGCTCTCATCGACCCAGCCCACAGCACGCCGATAGCTCCCCAGCAGGGCCGCCTCCTTCAACGCTGCCACGTCGACCGCCTGCGGCGCATCGGCGAACGGCGAGACAAACAGCGCATCCTCGGGACAATAGAGCTCGCATAGGAAGCAGGTCTGGCAGTCGCTCTGACGTGCGATGGTGGGAATGCCATCGGTCTTGTCGAAGACGTTGGTGGGGCACACGTTGACGCAAATGTCGCAGGCCGTGCACCGTTCGGCATCGATGACCTCGATCATTCTGCAGCCTCCGAGTACTGAACGGAGGATAGCGGGCGCGCGGAGGTCCAGACATCGTCGAGCCCACCGGTCGTCACAAGATGCAGGTAGCGATCATCCTGCTCGGGGTAGTCGTCGCGGCGATGCATTCCCCGGCTTTCCTGACGCGCCAGCGCGCTGCGATACATCCAGCGGGCGGTCGCGAGCATGGCGGCGGCCTCGCGCGCGCGTAGCAATTCCAGCTCGCCTGGCGCATCGGCCCCCGACGCATCCGACCACAATGCATCCAATCGACGGAGCGACTCGCCCAGCCGCCCTGCCTCGCGGAAGTAATTCAGTTCGTACGGGAACACCTCGTCCTGAACGCTCTGCGCGAGCACACCGCCCCGCAACGGTCGCCCGTTGCCAGAGCTCAGACCGACGGTGCCGCGTCGGAAAGCTTGGCGCCCGACTGTGCTGCCCAGTTGGCGCGCAAACTCGGCGGCGCCCTGACCGGCCCAATACCCTGACGACATCGCCCAGGCGGCATTGTGGCTGCCGCCGCCGGTAAAGCCACCGCAGATCAGCTCGCGGGTAGCAGCATCACCTGCCGCGTAGAGACCCGGAACGGTGGTCGCGCAACTGTCGTCGACGATCCGCAAACCGCCCGTCCCGCGAACCGTCCCCTCGAGGCGCAGCGTGATCGGAAAACGCTGCGTGAAGGGATCGATGCCGGTGCGGTCGAACGGGAGGAAGAAGTTCGGCTGCGACACGCGCATGTGCCGCTGGGTCTCGGCATCGGCTTCGTCGAGCTGGGCGTACACGAGGCCCTTGCGGAGCGCGCGCGCAATCACGGAGCGGCCGCCTTTCGACGAGGCCCCCGGAATGACGCTCCCCTCCTCATCGGTAAAGCTCGCCCAGCTGTAGAACAGCGTCTTGGTCACAGATCCGAAGGCCGGCGAGATCGCGTAGGCGTTGGAGAACTCCATGCTGGTGAATTCCGCCCCCGCTTCCGCAGCGAGGAGATAGCCATCCCCGGTCAGCACGTTCGAGCCGAGCGTCTTGCTGAGGAACGCGCATCCGCCGGTGGCGATCACCACCGCCTTGGCGTTGACCACCCAGCGATCGCCCTTCTGGCGGCGCAGGCCTGCGGCTCCGGCCACCACGCCGTTCCCATCGACCAGCAGTTCGAGCGCCGGCGAATGATCGAGGATGGTGACGCCGGCCTGCTTGGTCCGCTTGCGCATCAGCCGCATATATTCCGGGCCCTGCAGCGAATTCCGCTGCGGCTTGCCGTCTTCATCGGCGGGATAAGGATAGCCCCAATCAGCAAGCCGGTTGCTCTGGGCGTAGGTCCGGTCCAGCACGCGCGTCATCCAGCGGCGATCCTGGAGGTGACCGCCGAGCTTCTCACGGCTGGCCATTGCGGCTTCGCGCCGTTCGGGTGCGGGGTCGACGTACCACACACCGGTGCCAGCTGCGGCGGTCGCACCTGAGGTGCCGCAAAATCCCTTGTCCGCCAGCACGACGCGTGCGCCATGCTCGGCGGCACTGATCGCCGCCCATGTGCCCGCTGGGCCACCGCCGAGCACCAGCACGTCAGCGTCGAGCACGACGGATCCTGCCGAACTCGACAGCTTCTCAGCACGGACAGATGGCTTCGTCATCACGCGTCTCCGGTTTCATTTCTGCGCAGTCCTTCGGACGTGACGCGCAATCTGTTGCGAAAGCTACCCGACGCGGGCAACCAGGACGTCCGCGGTGGCATCCGCGAATTCGGAAGACATGTCGTTGAAGAGCGCAAGTTCCTGAACCGTCGCAGCACGCGGGCGATGGTCCGAAGCCTTGGAACCTTGTCGATCCAGGAAAAACCGATCCAGCGCCTGCACAAACCCCGGCGAGCCTGCGATCTCCGAGGCATGCCTCTCACTTCCGGCCATGAAGGCAAAGCTCATCTGATTGACGTCGACGACATAGATCATGGCGCAGTTTCCCAGCGGGGCGCTCTCCTAGCTGCTGCCGAACCCAGCCGGGATGAACGCCGGAATCTTCTCCTCGATGAACTGCTTCACCTCAGGCGAGTTGAACACCTGAATGAACGCCTTCAACCGCGGATCGTCCTTCTTGTCCGGCCGGGCCGTGAAGCGCAGCACGAGACCCTCGTCGACAGTGCGATCGATGATCAGTGCGGACTTCGGGTCGCCCCCGGCCGGAATGAGATAGGTGATGTTGACCAGCGCCAGCGTGACATCGTCGAGCGATCGATAGGTCTGCGCCGGGTCGAGCTCGACGATCTTGAGGTTCTTGGGATTGTCGGTGATGTCGAACTTGCTGACGGAGAAGCCCTTGCCCGGCGCCAGCTTGATCAGCCCGGCCCGTTCCAGCAGGATCAGCCCGCGCGCGCCGTTGAGCGGCTCGTTCGGAATCGCGACGCTGTCGCCGGACTTGATCTCGTCGAGCGTCTTGATCTTCTTCGAGAACAGGCCGACCGGCGCAATCACGCCGACCTTGTCGGCCTGCACCAGGTTGAAGCCGCGCTGCTTGTTCTGGAGCGCGAGATAGGTCGCATGCTGAAACAGATTGGCGTCGACCTCGCTGCTGTTCACCACCTCGTTCAACGCCACCCAGTCCGACAGCTCGACGATCTTGACGTCCTGTCCCTTCTCCTTGGCGAGCTTGGCGGCAAAGGACGCCAACTGACCAACCGGGCCGGCGCTGGTCGCGATCTTCAACGGTTCGCCGGCGAAGGCTGCCGCGGTGAATGCGAGCCAGAGACCGGCGGCCTGGGCGGTGCGGCGGAGAATTCTCATTGTCTCAAGTTCCCGTTTCGATTCAGGTGAAGTGCCTCAGGCGGCCTTGCGCGCACCGGCATCGGCCTGTGCCAGCGCTTGACCGAGATCGGCTAGAATGTCGTCGGGGTGCTCGATCCCGACCGACAGGCGGACATAGCCGGGTGTGACGCCGGCGGCGAGCTGCTCGTCCGCAGTGAGTTGCTGATGCGTCGTCGATGCCGGGTGGATCGCCAGCGACCGGGCGTCGCCGATATTGGCGACGTGATAGAACAGTTTGAGCCCGTCGATGAACCGCCGACCGGCCTCGACGCCGCCTTTCAGCTCGAAGCCGACGAGACCGCCATAACCGCCCTTCAGATAGGCATCCGCTCGGCGCTTGTTCTCTCCGCTCTGGAGGCCGGGGAAGATCACGTTCGACACCGAAGGATGTTTCGCGAGGAAGTTTGCGACTTTCACCGCATTCTCGTTGTGCTGGCGGATGCGCAGCGGCAAGGTTTCGAGACCCTGGATGAACTGGAAGGCATTTTGCGGCGCGATCGACGCGCCGAGATCGCGCAACAGCTTAACGCGGGCCCGCAGGATATAGGCGATCGGACCCAACGGCTTCGCCGCCTCCGTCCAGATCGCGCCGTGATAGGCCTCGTCGGGATTGTTCAGCAGTGGGAAGCGCTCGGCATGTGCGGCCCAGTCGAAATTGCCGCCGTCAACGATGGCGCCGCCGATCGCAGTGCCATGGCCGCCGATATATTTGGTCGTGGAATAGACCACCACGGCTGCGCCGTGCTCGAACGGACGGGCGATCAGCGGCGAAGCCGTGTTGTCGAGAATGAGTGGCACGCCCAGCGAGCGGCCGATATCCGCGACCTCCTTGATCGGAAATACATTCAGCTTGGGGTTCGGGAGCGTCTCACCGAAATAGGCCCGCGTCTTTGCGTCGGTGGCGCGGCGGAAGTTCTCGGGATCGGCGGGATCGACGAACCGGACTTCGATGCCGAACTGCTTCAGGGTCTGCGAGAGCAGCGTCCAGGTTCCGCCGTAGAGATCGGTCGAGGACACGATATTGTCGCCGGCTTGCGCGATGTTGAAGAGCGCGAAGGCGGAGGCGGTTTGCCCCGAGGCGACTGCAAGGGCGGCCACCCCGCCCTCCAATGCGGCAAGCCGCGTCTCGAACGCGTCCTGCGTCGGATTGCCGATGCGCGTATAGATCGGACCGAGTTGCTCGAGCGCGAACAGGCGCGAGGCGTGATCGGCGTTCTCGAACTGGAACGATGTGGTCTGGTAGATCGGAACCGCCACCGCGCCGGTGGCGGGGTCGGTGCGGTACGAGCCACCATGCAACGCCAGCGTCTCGAAGTTCCGGGTCTCCAACGCCATCTGCCATTCCCTTGTCTATCTCGAGAGCGCGCACCTCGCGCGGCAAGCGGTGCTTGTCGGCGAAAATGATGCGGTCGGATTCTGCGGCTGTCGAGCGCCCCCGGAAAATAGCGATGCGCGTGCTGCGTCATCGCCGCTTCGCAACGCGTTTCTTTCCGCGTGTTCGCCCAATTGGAAACAAACTCGCTCGCGCAAAATGTTAAAATCGGTCACATGGAGTGGATGTGCTTCGCGAATGATGATCGGGCCGGACCATGACGAGACCGCGCGAGCTGCGCTTCAACGCATTCAACATGACCGCGCCGAGCCACAATTGGGCGGGCCTGTGGTCGCATCCGCGCGATGCGTCCATCGACTACAACACGCTCGATTACTGGGTCGACTACGCCAAAACCGCGGAGCGCGGATTGCTGGACGGCATCTTCCTGGCGGACGTGTTCGGCGTGTACGACGTCTACGGCGGCAATGCCGAGGCCGCCGCGCGGCATGCGGTGCAGCTTCCCAACGCGGACCCGACATTGCTCGTGTCCGCGATGGCGCTCGTCACCCGCCATCTCGGCTTCGGCATCACCTCGAACCTGACCTTCGAGCATCCCTATCAACTCGCTCGCACCTTCTCGACGCTCGACCATCTCACCAAGGGCAGGATCGGCTGGAACATCGTCACGGGCTATCTCGACAGCGGCGCGCGCGGCATGGGCCTTCCGGCCGGCCGTGCCCATGACGACCGCTATGACGCCGCCGAGGACTTTCTCATTGCCACCTACAAGCTATGGGAAGGCAGCTGGGAGGACGACGCGGTTCGCCGCGACCGTGGAAGTCGCATTTTCACGGACCCCGCAAAACTCCACCGGGTGCTGCATGACGGTCCCTACTTCAAGGTCGACGGCATCCATCTCGCCGAGCCCTCGCCGCAGCGAACGCCGTTGCTGTATCAAGCCGGCACCTCGAAGCGCGGCCGCGCCTTCGCGGCCCAACATTCAGAGGCGATCTTTCTCAACGGCCAGACCAAGCCCATCCTGGCCCGCGCTGTCCGCGAGATACGCGAGGCGGCCAAGACCTATGGCCGCGATCCCTACGATATCCGCCTGTTTGCCGGCGCGACCGTGATCGTCGCGCCGACGCGAGCCGAGGCCAACGATCTACTCGAGGACTATGCGCGGCATGTCGACCAGACCGGCCAGCTCGCCTTGTTGTCAGGCTGGACCGGCATCGACTTCTCGACCTATCGGCCCGACCAGCGGATCGAATATGTCGAGAGCAACGCCATCCAGTCGATGGTCGAGAACTTCACGGTGCGGAGCGACCGGCCGGTCAATGTCGGAGACCTCGCCAGATTGAGCCGTGCCGGCGCCCGGTCGCCCTTCGTGGTCAGCTCCCCGCAGGACGTCGCAGACGAGCTGATCGCCTGGGCTGATGAAACCGACGTCGACGGGTTCAACCTGTTCCGCCTGGTCGCACCGGAGTCGCTGAACGCCTTCGTCGACCTCGTCGTTCCGGAGCTGCAATCGCGCGGGGTCTACAAGACCGCCTATCGCGACGGCACGCTGCGCGAAAAGCTGTTTCCGGGACGCGGCCCGCGGTTGCACACGACACATCCCGGGGCGAGCTTTCGGCGTGCGCCTTCGACCGCTGCACTCCAATCTGACGCCGCTGAATAGCGGTGCAACGCTCAAGCTGGCGTGCGATGCTCGCGGAATGCGGCTACCAACGCCCCCAGGGCGGCCCGCGACCGGCGGTCAGTCAGGGACGAATGAAGCACGACTTCGGACGGCGGCAGCCTGGGAAGTCCGAGCTTCTCGCCGATGTCGAAGGTGCCGGCCGGCGCGATCCGATACGATAGCGGTGCGATTGCAAGTCCCGCCACCACAGCAGCATGGACCGCCGACGAGCCGCCGCCCAGGAACACCTCGGTCCATTTGATACCGGCCGCATCCAGAGCTTGCGTGGCGATGTTGCGGACGCCGCAGGTGGGAGCCAGTGCGGCAAGACGCAATGGCTCTCCCGGCCTGTGCTCGAACCCTTGCGCCGCGAACCAGCCGAAGCGCTCATGCGCCAGCGTCTCGCCATCGCGACGATCGTCCTCGCGCTGGACGATGGCCGCATCGAGCCGTCCCTGATCGAATAGATCGAGAAGGTTGCGCGAATTGTCGAGCTGGACCTCGATGGTCAAATTCGGATCGTGCGCGTGAAGCCGTGACAGCAAGGCCGGGACCTCGGGGCCCGCGACATGGGCGGCAATGCCAAGGCCGAAGTGACGCGGCGGTGCATTGAGGCCAGCGATCGCGCGCTCGTGCGCCGCGATCAGCTCCCGCGCACCCTGCAGGAAGGCGGTCCCCTGCGCCGACAGCCGCACCGACCGCGGCGTGCGTTCGAGCAATCGATGACCGATGCGATCCTCCAGCCGCTTCAGCTTGACGCTGATCGCGCCTTGCGTGGTCCCCAGGGCCTTGGCGGCCCTCGTAAAACTGTGAAGGTCCGCCACCATCACAAAGGCTCTGACGGCATCGACATCGAGCGAGAGCATTCATCATCCGGCTTTGTTGTCTCTGAAATCTATATTGATCGGATTTTGTTGTGGTCAAGGGGTCCCTATGTTCGCCCCGCGTGACGCGGACATGGCGCGCGGGAAACCATTCTTTTCCGGAGCGAGCGATGTCGCGCGTCCGCGCCGGCTCAGCATCACGTTTGGAGGTCACAGCCTTGACGGTCGCACCATCACGACGAAACACGATCGCATTGGCCGCGGCGTGCCTCGCGTCCCTCATGTTCGGCCTGGAGATCTCCAGCGTGCCGACGATCCTGCCGACGCTCGAGACGGTGCTCCACGCCAGCTTTCGGCAGCTGCAATGGATCATGAACGCCTACACCATCGCGGTCACGACGGTGCTGATGGCAACGGGCACACTGGCGGATCGCTATGGCCGGAAGCGCGTGTTCGTCGTCAGTATCGCGGTGTTCGGCCTTGCGTCCCTGATCTGCGGCCTCGCGCAAGGCGCCCTCGTCCTCATCGTGAGCCGCTTCCTTCAGGGCATGAGCGGCGGCGCGATGCTGATCTGCCAGGTCGCCGTTCTCTCCCATCAATTCCAGGAGGGACCTGAGCGCGCACGCGCCTTCGCCGCCTGGGGGATCATCTTCGGAATTGGTCTGGGATTCGGCCCCGTCATCGGCGCGGCGATCGTCGCGGTCTCCGGCTGGCAATGGGTGTTCCTGGTCCACGCAGTGATCGCGATCGTCACGATCGCGCTCGCCGTGACCGGGGTTCAGGAGTCGCGCGATCCCGACGCAAGGCACCTCGACATCGCGGGCATCGCGACGCTCTCGACGTCGGTATTCTGCGTCGCCTTCTACATCACGGAAGGCCCCGATTTCGGCTTCGGCAGCCTGACCGGCCTGGCGATCGTCGCGGCGGCGGTTCTGAGCCTCATCGCCTTCGTGCTGGCGGAGACGCGCAGCGCTCGTCCAATGTTCGATTTCTCCGTGTTCCGGATACGCGCTTTCTCGGGTGCGCTGCTGGGGTCCGCCGGCATGAATTTCAGTTTCTGGCCCTTCATGATCTACCTGCCGATTTTCTTCCGTAGCGCGCTTGGTTACGACAATGTCGCGGCGGGCCTCGCGCTCCTCACCTACACGCTTCCGACGCTCGTGATTCCGCTGCTCGGCGAGCGGATATTGCTCAGGTTCGGCGGCGGTATCGCCATTCCCTTCGGCCTGTTCGTCATCGGCCTCGGTTTCATGCTGATGTGGGCCGGCAGCGGCGTCGAGCACGTCACCTGGCTGACGCTGGCGCCCGGATGCCTGCTTGCGGGCGCGGGCCTTGCCCTCACCAACACGCCGGTGACCAACGTCACGACGGGAGCGGTGTCGAGCACGCGGGCCGGCATGGCGTCGGGCATCGACATGAGCGCCCGCATGATTTCGCTGGCGATCAACATCGCCTTGATGGGTTTTATCCTGATCGCGGGCATTTCTTCCTGGCTGCGCAGCGCGCTGCCCGGTGGGCTCGATGCCAACCGCCTGCAAGATCTTGCGGAACGCATCGCCAGCGGCACCGCCGGCGTGTCCGCCTTCCCCGAGCTGAGCCTCTTGCCGGCGGCGGACTCCGCCGTGCAAGACGCGCTGATCCACGGCTTCAGGCTGGTGATGCTCTATGGCGGGCTTTCCGTCTGGATCATGGCACTTGCGAGTTTTGTGATCTTTGGCCAAGGCTATGCCGTGCGAAAGCGCCCCGGGCGGAACAGCGGCGAGCCGAATTGCGTCCCTCGCTCATCGGCCTGATCGATTGGATCAAAGCCCGGTGGGCCACCGCGGCACGGCGCAGACAACTCCATTCTCAATTCATGCGACACGAGGGAATGTTTGTTCTCTTCCTCGTCACATTCCGAAATTGCCAGGCGACCTCGTTCATCGGCACACTGCAAATGTTTCAGTCCCCCCAGACCGCGGTGAGACGGCGAGCAGCCCCGTTGAACAGGATACCGAAATGCATCATCTCACGTCCCGCCTGCGGGCCCTCGCCGCGGCCGCGCTTGGCTTCTTTATCTTGGCGTCCGTTCAGCCCGCGATGTCCGAGGAGATCCGCATCGGCTATCAGAAGTCTTCGACGCTGACGGCGATCCTGAAAACGAACGGAGAGCTGGAAAAAGCGCTGGCGTCGCTCGGCATCACCATCTCCTGGCACGAATTCACCAGCGGCCTGCCGCTTCTGGAAGCCATCAACATCGGCAGCATCGATTTCGGCGCCGACGTCGCCGACACGGTGCCGATCTTCGCGCAGGCCGCGGGCGCCAAGCTCGCCTACGTCGCGGAAGAGGCCGCCTCGCCAGCGGCGCAGGCGATCGTTGTGCCGCAGTCTTCGACCATCAAGAGCGTCACCGAACTTAAGGGCAAGAAGATCGCCGTCACCAAGGGCGCCGGCAGCCACTATCTGCTGCTTGCGGCGCTGGCGAAGTCCGGGCTCAGCTTCAAGGACATCACGCCGGCCTATCTGACGCCGGCCGACGGCCGCGCGGCGTTCGTCAGCAGCAACGTGGATGCCTGGGTCGCCTGGGATCCGTTCCTGACCAGCGCTCTTCACCAGACGAAGGGCAGGGTTCTGTCCGACGGCGGCAATGGCCTGGCGAGCTACAAGCGCTACTATCTCGCGTCGGCCGCGTACGCCGAGAAGCATGCCGAAGTCCTCAACGTGATCTTCGCCAGGCTGTCCGAGACCGGCAAATGGGTGAAGGCCCAGCCGAAGGACGCCGCCACATTGCTTGCAGGCCTCTGGGGGATCGACGCGACAACCGTCGAGGAAGCCAACAGCCACCGCTCCTATCAGGTCGGCGCGGTTACCGGCTCTGGCTTATCTGAGCAGCAGCGCATTGCCGATGCGTTCCACGCCGAGGGTCTGATCCCGGCGAAGCTCGACACCACGGCCATCAAGATCTGGTCGCCGAAGGGGTCCTGATCTCGGCTATTTGCGGCTTCGGCCGCCGACCTTTTGGAATTTTCATGCCGTCTCGCCAATTACACCTGAACGTCAACCTGCTTCACTCCGGCGTCTATCCATCGGCCTGGCGACTTCCGGACAGCGATCCACGCGCATTCTTCGATCTTGGTCACTACGTGCGGGTGGCGCAAATTGCCGAGCGCGGTAAACTGGACGCAATCTTTCTGGCGGATTCGCCGGCCGTGAACGACCGTATCGACTACCGGTCGTTCACGTCGCTGGAACCGACCATCGTGCTGGCGACGGTCGCAGCCGCGACAACGCACATCGGCCTGATCGGCACAGTATCCACGACCTATAACGAGCCTTACAATATCGCACGCCGGTTCGTGACGCTCGACCATGCCAGCGGCGGGCGCTCGGGGTGGAATGCGGTCACCACCGCGGATGCCGCCTCTGGCCGGAATTTCGGTCTCTCATCGGTGACGGAGCACAAGGCCCGCTATGAACGCGCCAAGGAGTTCACGGAAATCGTCCACGCGCTGTTCGACAGCTGGGAGGACGACGCATTCGTCGGCGACAAGGCCGGCGCGCGATTTGTCGATACGTCGAAGGTGCATCCGATCGCCCACCGAGGCCCGCATTATTCGGTCGCCGGACCGCTGAACGTGCCGCGCTCACCGCAGGGGCGGACGGTGACCGTGCAGGCAGGCGGCTCCAGTGACGGCCGCGACTTTGCGGCAGCTTACGCCGAAGCCGTGTTCACGCTGGCGCAGAGCATCGAAGAGGGCGTCGCCTATGCGCGCGATCTGCGCGCGCGAGCGGCCACCTACGGCCGTTCCGGAGATTCCATCGTCGTTCTACCTGGACTTGCCACCGTGATCGGCAGCACCGCAGCGGAAGCGCAACGGCGGCAGGACGAGCTTTGGGAGCTCGTGCCGATCGAGTACAGCCTCGCGCGTCTCGCCGGCACGTTGCAGATCGATCCGCAATTGCTCGAGCTCGACAAACCCCTGCCCGATCCGTTGCCACTGCCGGTCGATGCCAACCACACCATGTTCCAGGGCACGGTGAACCTGGCGCGGCGCGGCAATTTGACGGTCCGCCAACTCATCCGCGCGCTGGGCGGTGGTGTCGGACATCGCATTATCGTCGGGACACCGGAGCAGATCGCGGACGATATCGAGGCCTGGTTCAAGGCGGGTGCCGCCGACGGCTTCAACCTGATGCCGGACGTGCTGCCGTCCGGGCTCGAGACGTTCGTCGACACCGTCGTGCCGATCCTGCAAAAGCGCGGGCTGTTCCGACCGAATATACCGGCCCGACGCTGCGCGACCATTTTGGCTTGCCCCGGCCGGCGAGCCGCTTTGCCAAAAAGGTCCCCGCGGCAGAGTCGGCGTAACCGACCCTAGCCGGACCGGATCAGCCGCGTCGCTGCTCCGGCAGCGCCCTTTGCTGCAAGTTGACGCGCGCGCGGGATCACTTCGCGGGCGAAGCGGCGCATCTCAGTCTCGAACGGCTGGAACTGCAGCATGAACAGCTCGATGCCCGCAGCGTGAAACGCCACAATGCGTTCGGCCACTTCATCATAG
>NZ_PTFE01000067.1:0-47016 GCF_002936975.1 Bradyrhizobium sp. AC87j1 | reverse complement strand
GCCTCGCGCGATTAGATCATGGCGCTGCAGAAGCAGCGGTTGTCCTGGTCGCTGAAGCACGCCTATGACAACGTCGCGCATTATCGCAAGGCCTTCGACGAGGCCGGCGTACATCCGTCCGATTTTCGCGAGCTCTCCGATCTCGCGAAATTCCCGTTCACGGTGAAGACGGATTTGCGCGACAACTATCCCTTCAACATGTTCGCCGTGCCGCGCGAAAAGCTGGTGCGCGTGCATGCCTCCTCCGGCACGACCGGCAAGCCGATCGTGGTGGGGTATACGCAAGGAGACATCGACACCTGGTCGGACGTGATGGCGCGCTCGATCCGCGCGGCCGGCGGCCGTACCGGCATGATCATCCACAATGCATATGGCTACGGCCTCTTCACCGGCGGCCTTGGCGTGCACTACGGTGCCGAAAAACTCGGCTGCACCGTGGTGCCGATCTCGGGCGGCATGACCGAGCGGCAGGTGCAGCTGATCAACGATTTTCGGCCCGACATCATCACGGTGACGCCGAGCTACATGCTGGCGATCCTGGACGAGTTCAAGCGTCAGAAGCTCGATCCGCGCCAGTGCTCGCTCAAGGTCGGCATCTTCGGCGCCGAGCCCTGGACCAATGCGATGCGCGGTGAGATCGAAGAGGCCTTCGACATGGACGCGACCGACATCTACGGTCTGTCCGAAGTGATCGGCCCCGGCGTCGCCCAGGAATGCATCGAGACCAAGGATGGCCTGCACATCTGGGAGGATCATTTTTATCCCGAAGTGATCGATCCTGAAACGGGGGCGGTGCTGCCCGACGGGGAGAAGGGCGAATTGGTCTTCACCTCACTCACCAAGGAAGCTTTTCCGGTGATCCGCTATCGCACCCGCGACCTGACGCGGCTGCTGCCGGGCACGGCGCGGCCAGGCATGCGGCGGATGGAGAAAGTGACGGGCCGCTCGGACGACATGATCATCCTGCGCGGTGTCAATCTGTTCCCGACCCAGATCGAGGAGGTGCTGCTCGCGACCGACTGGTGCGGCGGCCACTTCATCCTGGAACTGACCCGCGAAGGCCGTATGGACGAGCTCACCATCATCGCGGAGGCGCGATCCGAAAGCTGGGACGGCCGCGGTCTTCTCGACCATGCCGACCGGATTTCGACCCACATCAAGAACACCATCGGCATCAGCTCCAGGGTGCAGGTGGTCGCGCCCGCCACGCTGGAACGCTCGCTCGGCAAGGCCAAGCGCCTCTACGACAAGCGGCCCAAGGATTGACTGACCGATTGACTTGACCGGCCCCAAAGGCGACAAGGCCGGCGAGAAATCGCGGGTCTTTCATGTCGCCAGCCGATACCAAAACCATCGAAGCGCGCTGCGTGCGCCTCAACGCCAGGGCCGAGAACGCTGCCGCGGTTGCGCCGGTGGTTGAGCGTCACACGCTGACGCGCGGTCCAAACGATGTCTTGATCGAGGTTAAGGCCGCCGCCGTCAATCCCTCCGACGTGAAGGCCGCGACCGGCTTGATGCCCTATGCCGTGTTCCCGCGCACGCCGGGCCGCGACTATTCCGGCGTGGTGATCGACGGGCCGGCCGGCACGGTCGGCCGCGAGGTGTTCGGCTCTTCCGGCGATCTCGGCATCCGCCGCGACGGCACCCACGCAACCCATCTCGTGGTCGAAGCTGACGCCGTCGTCGATAAGCCAAAGACGGTGTCCTGGGAGGAGGCCGCTGGCATCGGCGTGCCCTTCGTCACCGCGATGGAAGGCTTTCGCCGCGCGGGCGTGCCGAAGAACGGTGAGACCGTTTTGGTGTTCGGCGTCAATGGCAAGGTCGGCCAAGCCGCAGTGCAGATCGCGACCTGGCAGGGCGCGCGCGTCATCGGCGTGGTGCGCAAGGCGGAAGCTTACGAAGGCCACACCAACGCCCCCATCGAGGTGGTCGACGCCTCCGCGACGGACGTCGCCACGCGCGTGCGCGAATTGACCGGCGGCAAGGGAGCCGACATCGTCTTCAATACCGTCGGCGATCCCTACTTCCAGGCCGCGCACAAGTCGCTCGCATTGCGTGGCCGTCAGATCCTGATCGCCGCGATCGATCGGATCGTGCAGTTCAACATCCTCGAATTCTATCGGGGCCAGCACACCTATGTCGGCATCGACACGCTCGGCCTCCCCTCGGCAGCGACAGGCGCGGTGCTGCGCGACCTCGGCCCGGGCTTTGCGAGCGGGCAGCTGAAACCGTTTCCGGTCAAGGCGAATGCCGTCTATCCGCTGGAGCGCGCCAAGGAGGCGTATGTCGCGGTCGCCGGCTCCTCGCGGGATCGCGTGGTCCTGAAGCCGTAATCATGGGCTCGTCCGCAGCAATCGTCATCTTCGTTGGCCTTGCCATCGGCCTTGTCTACGGCGCCGTCGGCCTGCTCAGCGGCTTCTGCCTGATGAGCAGCATGCGCGGCTGGCTCGCGGAAGGAGACGGGCGGCTGGTGCGGACCTATGCGCTGGCGATCGCCGTCGCGATCGCCGCCAGCCAGTTCCTTGCCGGCAACGGCATGGCCGATCTGGGCAAGTCGATCTACCTGCAGCAAACGTTCTCGGTGCCGGTGCTGTTCCTCGGCGGCCTGCTGTTTGGTTACGGCATGGTGCTGTCGAACGGCTGCGGCTCGCGCGCCCTGGTGCTGCTCGGCCGCGGCAATCTCCGCTCCTTCGTCGTCGTGATCGTGCTCGCCATCGCTGCGCAAATGACCCTCAAGGGGTTGATCGCGCCGGCTCGCATCGCGCTGGTTCAGGCCTCGCAAACCACCGTCAATGTCAATTCGCTGCCTTCGTTGCTGGCATCGCTTGGCCCCGGTGAAGCGCTCTCGCGTGCGCTGGCGGCGGCCGTGATCGTCGTCGCGCTGATCCTGTTTGCCTTCGCGCATCCGATGTTCCGGCGCTCGCCGGGCCAGATCGCGGCGGGCGTCGTCGTCGGCCTGCTCGTCGCCGCCGGTTGGTTCGTCACCGGCTATCTCGGTGCCGACGACTTCAATCCGGTGCCGGTGACCTCGCTCACCTTCATCGCGCCGATCGCAGACGCGCTGCAATACGCCATGCTCTCGACCGGCCTGACGCTCAATTTCGGCATTGCGACGGTTGCCGGCGTCTTCGCCGGCAGCCTGATCACCGCACTCGCCACAGGCCGCTTCAAGCTTGAAGGCTATTCCTCGCCGCGCCACATGCTGCGCTCGGGCAGCGGCGCCGCGCTGATGGGCATCGGCGGCGTGATGGCGTTCGGCTGTTCGATCGGGCAGGGGCTCACGGGCGTGTCGACGCTGGCGCTGGGCTCGTTCGTCGCGCTCGCCGGCATCCTGCTCGGCACGACCGCAGGTTTGCGTGGCGCGCTGCGGGTTCAACCGCTCGCGGTGGCCTGACTGCGCAACAGCCGGTCGCCGAGCGTCGCAAGTCCGATGCCGGTGACGATCAATCCGGCCGCGACAGCGAGGCTCAAGTCCAGGGGCTCGCCCAGCAGGATCGCAGCACTCGCGATGCCGACGAGCGGCGTCCCGGTTGTTCCAAGCGACGTCGTCAGCGCCGAGATGCTCTTGTTGACCATCGACATCGCCCAATAGGCCAGCGCGCTTCCGATCAGGCCGGAGTACAGGAAAAGCATAGCCAGCCTCCACGACCATTCCACATGTGGTAGCCCGTCGATGACCATCGCCAGGGTCGAGAGCACGACCGTGGCCACGAGCACCTGCCAGAACAGGAGCTGGAGCGGGGAGGCGATCCAGCGATGCGCGCGGACATAGATGATATTCGCTGCCCAGGAGATCGCGGCCAGGATGACCATGCCGGCGCCGAGCACGACGTTGGCATTGCTCCAGTCGATTGAAGACGGATTCAGGATCACGGCAAGGCCGATCAGTCCAAGCATGGCGCCGGCAAGCTTGGGTGCGGTCAGGGTGTCCTTCCCGAGCAAAGGTGCCGCAATCGCGACCCAGAGCGGCGTGGTGTAGCCGAGCACGATGCCCTTGCTCGCGGGCAGGAAGCGCAGGCCGGCCGCGACCAGAATGGAGAAGAGCGTCATGTGCAGCAGGGCGACGCTGAGGACCACCGGCACGTCGCGCCGCTCCGGAATCACGAGATTGTTGCTCAGCCCGAGGATCACAAACAATCCTGCCAGTGCGATCCAGCTCCGGATCGCCGAGCTCCACAGCGGCGGGACGAGCTGCACCAATTGCTTCGTCACCGACCAGTTCACGCCCCAGGCCAGCACGACGATGAGGAACAGGCCGACGGCGGCGCGGGGTGACAGGGAGTTCATCGCAAGATCCTTGAAGCAGTCCGGTCCGGCAGATAGCATTCGCGCTGGTACCCACAAAAGCACCAGATCAGAAAGAAACAAGGTGCCAGTTTCGGATGATATGATCTCGGCCCTGATCGACCTGAAGCGGACCGGCGACGACGGGCTGGTGGCTCAACTGACGAGTCAGCTCCGTGGCTTGATCGCGACCGGCCGCCTCGGCAAAGGTCGCGCGCTGCCATCGAGCCGCCGGCTCGCCAGCGATCTCGGCGTTTCCCGCAACACCGTCACCTATGCATTCGAGCAGCTCGCCGCGGAGGGATATCTCGCGGCGTCGCACGGCCGCCGTCCGGTGGTCACCGTCGACGGCGGCGAACGACGTCAAGCAGCGGATGCCGTTGCGGCGCGCGTGCGCACCGGCAAGCTGCGGCTTTCACCCTGGGCCTCGCAGCTCAAGCAGACCGACTGGCCGATGTCCTATCAGGTGCCGCTCAGACCGTTGCGGCCAGGGCTTGGAGATGCGCGGGAGTTTCCGAACGAGATCTGGGCTCGCTGCCTGCGCCGCAGCGCCGTGCGTGCGGCCAAACGCGAACTCGGACCGGTCAACCGAACGCGCCTGCGCGAGACGCTCGCGCATTATCTAGCCGCGAGCAGAGGTGTTCGCGCCACGCCAGAGCAGATCATGATCCTGCCGAGCGCGCAGGCCGCGCTGACCTTGATCGCGGCTGTTCTCATCTCCCCCGGCGACGAGGTCTGGGTCGAGGATCCCGGCTATCCCGGCGCGGCCGCAGCCCTCCGCGCCTCCGGCGCGCACGTGATCGGCATGAGGCTGGACGCGCAGGGCATGCAGCGGATGCCGGGTCTCGCGGCCCCGAAATTGATCTTCATGACGCCATCGCACCAGCATCCCACCGGACGGCTGATGTCGCTGGCGCGCCGCACCGAATTTCTTGATGTGTGCATGCCCGGCAAGAGCTGGATCGTGGAGGACGATTACGACGGCGAATTCCACTATGACAGCCGGCCGGTGCCGGCCTTGCAAGGGCTCGATGCCCATGGCCGCGTGTTCTACGTCGGTACCTTCTCGAAGGTGATGACGTCGGATATCCGGCTCGGCTATCTCGTCGTGCCGCCGGCGCTGGTCAGCACCTTCGAGATCGCGCAGCGGCACATCGG
Organism: Bradyrhizobium sp. AC87j1; assembly: GCF_002936975.1. Classification (NCBI taxonomy): domain Bacteria; kingdom Pseudomonadati; phylum Pseudomonadota; class Alphaproteobacteria; order Hyphomicrobiales; family Nitrobacteraceae; genus Bradyrhizobium; species Bradyrhizobium sp. AC87j1. Next base: position 41,574 of record NZ_PTFE01000067.1, on the reverse strand, counting down.
GCTGATCGCGTCCAGCCACATCCAGGAAGCGCTGGCCGAGTTCATCGCCGGCGGGCATTTCCTCGCGCATCTGCGCCGGATGCGCCGGCTCTATCACGCGCGCCGCGATCACCTCGTTGCAGGACTGGAGCTCCATCTGGGCGAGATGCTCTCGATCGAAGTGCCCGCGGGCGGCATCCAGCTCGTCGCCCGTCTCAAACGCGGCACCGCCGATCGGGCGGCGGTCAAGCGGCTGGCTGCCGCGGGCGTTGAAACGCGGGCGCTGTCCGGCTTGGCGCTGGACCGGCCGCGCGATCATGGCCTGCTGCTCGGCTTTGCGGCCTGGCGCGAAAACGAGATCAGCGCGGCATTGCGGACGATGGCATCGTGCTTCTAGCGCAGTCGCGCTAGTCCACGGCCTTCGTCACGATGCGGATCTCCGACGTCAATGTCCGGTGCACCGGGCACTTGTCCGCGATCTCCATCAGCTTCTTGCGCTGCTCGGCATCAAGCGCGCCATCAATCGCGATGTCCCGTTCGATCTGGTCGAGCATGCCGTCGCGCGTCTCGCACTCCGCGCAGTCTTTGGCGTAGATTTTGGAATGCTTCAATCTGACGGTGACGCGGTCGAGCGGCAGCGATTTGCGGTCGGCATAAAGACGCATGGTCATGGAGGTACAGGCGCCGAGGCCAGCGAGCAGGAAATCATAGGGCCCAGGACCGGCATCCTCGCCGCCGGCGGCGACCGGTTCGTCCGCCACCAGACGATGTGGTCCGACCGTGACGATCTGGTTGAACTTGCTCTTGCGGGTCTCCTGCACCACGACTTGGCGCGGCGCCTCGGGCAGATCCATCGCCTTCGCGGGCTTTGCGGTGTCGATGTAGCGGCAGGCCCAGGCCGTAATCACGTCGGCTGCGTAGAGGGCGTCGGCGGGCTTGGCGAGCAGATGATCGGCATGGTCGAGCGAGACGAAGCTCTTGGGGTGCCTGGCCGCAACGAAGATCTTGGTCGCATTGTCGATGCCGACGGTGTCGTCGACCGGCGAGTGCATCACCAGCAGCGCCTCGTGCAGCCCCGTGATGTCCTTCATCAGCTCGTGCTCGGCGATGTCGTCGAGGAACTCGCGCTTGATCCGGAACGGGCGTCCTGCGAGCGAGACCTCGACCTCGCCCTGCGCGCGGATGGTGTCGAGATGCTCCCTGAAGAGGCCGGTCACGTGCGCTGGATCGGATGGCGCCGCGATGGTCACAACAGCCTTGGCCTCGGGAATCTTTCCAGCAGCTGCGAGGATCGCGGCGCCGCCGAGGCTGTGGCCGATCAGGAGCGACGGCGCCTTGCGGGCGTTGCGCAAATGGTCGGCTGCGCGGACGAGATCGGCGACGTTGGACGAAAACGTCGAATTGGCGAAATCGCCTTCGCTCGAGCCGAGCCCGGTGAAGTCGAAGCGCAGGACCGCGATGCCCTTGGCTGCCAGCGCGACCGAGATGCGTTTGGCGGCCAGTGTGTCCTTGCCGCAAGTGAAGCAATGCGCAAACAGCGCGTAGGCCGTGGGCTCGCCGTCCGGCAACTCCAGCGCGGCGGCAAGCTGATGGCCGCCTTCGCCCGTGAATTGAAAGCGCTCCGTCGACATGGGCTTCCCCCGTTCCTGCTTGAATTCTAATCGTCGGAATAGCGTTGCTCGGCCCAGGGGTCGCCGCGATTATGATAGCCGCGAACTTCCCAGAAGCCCGGCGCGTCCTCGGTCAGGAATTCGATGGCCTGGAGCCATTTCGCGCTCTTCCAAAAATAGAGATGCGGCACGACCAGCCGCACCGGGCCGCCATGCTCCTCCGTCAGCGGCTGGCCGGACCAGCTATGGGCGAGCAGCGCATCCTCGGCGGCAAAGTCTTCCAGCGCCAAGTTGGTGGTGTAGCCGTCATGGGAATGCAGCGTCACGAAGCGTGCATCCTCGCGCGGCTGGCAGGCCGCGAGCAGCTCGCGCGTGGCAAGCCCGTCCCACTCATTGTCGTAGCGCGACCAGGTGGTGACGCAATGGATGTCGGAGGTGAACCGCGCCTGCTTCTGCGCGATGAATTCGTCGAAGGTCCAGAACACGGGGCTCTCGATCGCGCCATAGACGTCGAGCCGCCAGCGCTCGCGTGACACCGGCGGCACGACTCCGAGATCGAGCACAGGCCAGTCCTTGGTGAGGTGCTGGCCGGGCGGCAGCCGTTGGTCCTCAGGCCGCGTGATTTTCCCTGTGAGGAAGCGGCCCTCGCGCGCCCATTTCTCCTTAGTGCGCGTCAGCTTGCTGTCGGATGGCGTCTCTTCAGCCATGGTCTACTCGTGCCGATGCATTGCCGAAGTGTGCTTGGTGTCGCGCATGGTAGCATAGATCACCAGGGACAGGCAGATGATGCCGCTGAGGTAGAAGTAGAACCATTCCTCGTGCCCGATGCTCTTGAAATAGAGCGCGATCGCCGGCGCGGTGCCACCGAAGACCGACACCGTGATGGCATAGGGCAGTCCGACGCCGAGCGCTCGGACATTGGTCGGGAACAGCTCGGCCTTCACCACGGCGTTGATCGAGGTGTAACCGGCGACGAACAGCCAGGCACAGCAGATCAGGACGAACGCGACGAAGGGCGACTTGGTCTCCTTCAGCGTCATCAACAGCGGCACGGTCGCGAGCGTGCCGGCGACACCGAAGAAGATCAGCAGCGGCTTCCGTCCGATCTTGTCGGAGATCGCGCCGTAGATCGGCTGGAGGATGGTCGCGAAGACCAAGGTGCCGAAGATCACGAAAGTGGTCTGGTCCTCGGTCAGCCCGACCGAAAGCTTGACGAAGGTCTGCATGTAGGTGGTGAAGGTGTAGAACGCCGCGGTGCCACCGGCGGTGAGGCCGACCACGAGTAGGAGCTCGCGCGGATAACGCAGCAAATTGGTGATCGAACCGGTCGGCTTCACCACCTTCTTGGCTTCCTCGAACGCCTCCGTCTCGTGCAGGCCGCGCCGCATCACCGCTGCGAAGATCGCGAGCGCTGCGCCGATCGCGAAGGGGATACGCCACCCCCAGTCCTTCAGCTCCTGTGGGGTGAGGAAGACCTTTTGCAGGAGCAGCAGCACGATGATCGCGGTGAGCTGGCCGCCGATCAGGGTGACGTATTGAAAGCTCGAATAGAAGCCGCGGTGCTTGGGATCGGCGACCTCGCTGAGATAGGTGGCGCTGGCGCCGTATTCGCCGCCGAGGCTCAGGCCCTCGATGACGCGTGCAAGCGCGAGGATGACAGGCGCGGCGAATCCGATCGTGGCATAGGTCGGCGTCAGCGCGATGATCAGCGAACCAAAGCACATGAAGACGACAGAGAGCGTGAGCGAGATGCGCCGTCCGAAATGGTCGGCGAGATAGCCGAAGAACCAGCCGCCCAGCGGCCGCATCAGGAACGTCGCCGCGAAGACGACGGCGACGTTCAATTGCTGCACGACGGGGTCGTTGCCGGGGAAGAAGGCGGGAGCGAAATAGAGCGCGAACGCCGTATAGGCGTAGAAATCGTACCACTCGACCAGATTGCCGATGGAGCCGATGAAGATCGCCTTGATCCGCCGCTTGGCGTCGGCGATGTCGATGTGGTCGGAGGCCGGCTCGATTGCTTGTTCAGTCACGCCCGGCCTCTCCGTTGTCTGGAAAGGCCTACATCGCCTTTCCGAGCAAGAATGGCAACTGGCGGGGCCCCCGCACCGTGCCCTGTGACCAGGTCACGGCGCCTGCCGGATCGAGCCGGAAATCTGGGATGCGTTTCAGCCATTCCTCCAGCGCAACCTGCATCTCCATGCGCGCCAGGTTGGAACCGACGCAGCGGTGAATGCCGAGGCCGAAGGCGGCGTGCCGGTTTTCGCGACGGTCGATCACGACTTTGTCAGCGTCGGGAAACATCTTGGGGTCGCGATTTGCGGCCGGGAAGGACAGCAGCACCATGTTGCCCGCCTTGACCGGGCAGCCCGAGATCGTGGTCTCCTTGACCACCTCGCGGGCCATCGTCACCGGAGAATAGGCGCGCAGCAGCTCCTCAACTGCGGTCGGGATCAGTCCTGGCTCGGCGATCAGTCGCTCGCGGTCGCCCGGCGTCTTCGCGAGGTGCCAGAGCGAGGAACCGATCGCGCTCCAGGTGGTGTCGATGCCGGCGATCAGGAGCAGGCGCAGCGAGCCCAGGACGTGCGAGTCTTCGAGCGGGTTGCCCTCCTTGTCCTTGGCGTTCATCAGGTAGGAGATGAGATCGTCGGTCGGCTTGTCCTTGCGCGCGTCGATATGCGCGCTGAAATAGGCACTCATCTCCTGCACGGCCTGCAGCAGCTTGCTCTCGTCCTTGATGCCGAGCTCGAGGATCATGTGGATCCAGTTGATGAAGAGATCGCTGTCGCTCTCGGGGATGCCGAGCATGTGGGCGATGGCCCGAACCGGGATATATTTGGCGTAGCGTGCGGCGGCGTCGACCTTGCCATCGGCGATGAAGCCGTCGATCAGCTCGTTGCAGATCGCGCGCATCCGCGGTTCCAGCTTCTTCATCGCGTCCGGCGTGAAGGGCGGCAGCAACAGCTGCTTGGCGGGCTTGTGCACGGGCGGATCTGAGGTGATCGGCGGGGCGGCGTTCCTCGCGACCTCGGGACGGACGTCGCGCACGATGATGCGGCGCGAGGAGAAATGCTCGGTGTCGTTGGCGATCTCGCGCACGGCCTCATAAGTCGTCGGCATGTAGCAGCCGAGGAACCGCTCGGTGTGCACGACCGGGCTCGCTGCGCGCAGCTCGTCCCAGATCGGGAAGGGATCCTCCGTCCATTGCGGATCGGTATGGTCGAAATCATGGACCCAGTCGGTGACGGGCGGATGGGCGGCGGGCGGACTGGCGTCGGACATGGCTGGGAATCCCTTGGCTCGTGTTCGCTGAAAGGACGCGGGGCGGCAGGGGCCGCGCTACTCCTCGATCACATCGATCGCGATTTCCGGGCAGTTGGATTTGGCAAGCCACGCCTTGTCCTCGAGCCCCGGCGGGACCGTGCCGTCGCCGGCTTCGTGGGCGTTGCCGTATTCGTCCAGCTCGAAAAGTTCCGGCGCGAGTGCCTTGCAGCGCGCGTGGCCCTGGCATTTGTCGGGATCCACGTGAACCCTCAGTCGCTCTGTCATGGCGGCATCCTCGGTCGTATGCGCGGGGCCCGCAGGGCGGCGCGTTCCTCATGTCGATTTTATCTGCGGCATTTGCCGTGGGCTTTAAGTTATATGCTATTACATTCGCGGCAGGCTTTCCCTGTCAAGCGCAAACTTATAGGTTCGCCACACCATGCGCTCACAACTCGCCCGCAAGCCTGCGAACACCTACCACCATGGCGATCTTCGCGATGCCCTGATCAAGGCGGCGCTGCGCGAGGCGGAACAGGGCGGCGCCGAGGCCATCAGCATCAAGGCGCTGGCAAAGCAGCTCGGCGTGTCACAGCCGGCGCCCTACCGCCATTTTGCCGACCGCGAGGCGCTGCTTGCAGCGGTGACGGCGGATGCGTTCCGGCAGCTCAGCGCGATCTTGCGTGAGGCCATGGCGAGGCCGTCGAAGCAATCCAAGCTGTCGCGGCTGGCGCAGGCGACACTCGAGTTCGGCCTGCGCCGCAACGGCATCTACCGCCTGATGTTCGCGTCCCGCACCGTGGCATGCGCCGCCAAGGGAAGCGAGCTGCACGAGGCCACGCGCGAGACCTTCTCGCTCGTGATCGAAGCCCTGGAAGTGCCTGCCGTCGGCTATTTGCGCGAACGCCAGGCGCTCAAGATCTGGGCGGCATTGCACGGCGTGGTGATGCTGGCCGAGCAGGGCCTGTTCACCGGTGAGGCCGCCCATACCACCCGCGAGGATCTGGTCGAGGATTTCGTCAGCGAAACGAAGGCCGCGCTCGCGGCTGCGATCAAGGGCGCGCGGCGTCGAAAAGCGACAGGTGCCTAAGCCTTCGCTTTCAGCAGTGTCATCAGCTTGTCGACCGCGCTGTCAGGTGTGGTCACGACGGGACGGCCAGTGGCTTCTGAGACCAGCGGTGCCGTTGCTGCGATGCTGAACTGCGCCAGCGCGATGACGTCGCAATCGCGCAGGTCCTTAGACGCTTCGACGATCAGCCGGTCGTGGGTGGCGCGGTCGCCGCGGTCGAGCGCCGTCAGGGCCCCTTCGGCAAGCTTCGGCACGATCTGGACGGAGGCCGGAAACTCCGGCGGCATCGACACAAGGGTCGGCGGAAAGGTGGACAACAGGCCGATCCGTGTGCCCATCGTCACCGCCCGCGCGATCATCGCTTCGTTCGGCTTGAGCACCGGCATCGGCGCATGCGCGCGTGCGACCGCCTCGATACAGGGGCCGAAGGCCGAGCAGGTGAACAGGATCCCGTTCGCCCCGGTCGCCGCCGCATAATCGCCGAGTGCGAGGAAGCGCTCGGTCATGGCATCGTTGAGCGCGCCGTCCCGGGCAAGATCCGCCGACAGGCTGTCATCAAGCAGGTTCATCAGCCGCGCCTCCGGCCAGGCCTTGGCGAACGCCGCTTCGATCGGGGCGATGGAATGCTTGAGGGCGTGGATCAGGGCGATGCGAGGGGACGTCGTCATCTAAGGTGGCTATCCATGGGTCTCGTGCCCCGGACGCAGCACAATGCGCAGTATTGCGCTGCAGAGCCGGGGCCCATTGTGGCCGCTGGGTCCCGGCTCTGCGCTGTAGCGTTGCACGCTGCAGCGCGTCCGGGACACGGCAGTCGTTTACTTGAACGGCACCGCGTACATCAAGCCGCCCTTGCTCCAGAGGCCGTTGAGGCCGCGATCGAGCTTGAGCGGGCTCGCCTTGCCGACATTGCGCTCGTAGATCTCGCCGTAATTTCCGGTGACCTTGATCGCGGTGACCAGCCATTTGTTGTCGAGCCCGAGCCGCGAGCCGAGGTCGCCGGAGGCGCCCAGCAGGCGCTGGATCGCGGGCGTCTGCGACTTCGCAATCTCGTCGACATTGGCCTGCGTCACGCCGAGCTCCTCGGCCTCGATCAGGCCGAAATGCAGCCAGGTGATGATGTCGCTCCAGACCTCGTCGCCGTTGCGGGTGAAGGGCCCAAGCGGCTCCTTGCTGATGGTCTGCGGCAGCACGACGTAATCGGCCGGATTCGGCGCCGCGGTGGTCACGGCGCCGGCGAGCGCGGAGGCATCCTGGGTCATGGCATCGCAGCGGCCGCCGAAGAAGGTCTGGTACATGGTGTCGACGCGGTCGAACACCAGCGGCTTCCAGTCGATGCCATTGGCGCGGCCGTAATCGCCTAGCGTCACCTCGTGCGTGGTGCCTTGCGCCACGCAGACGGTGGCGCCTTTGAGGTCCTTGATGTCCTTGACACCCAGGTCCTTCTTCACGACAAAGCCCTGGCCGTCGTAGAAGTTGATCGGACCCTGGCGCAGGCCGAGCGTCACACCGCGCAGATAGGTCTGCGTCGAGTTGCGGTAGAGCACGTCGATCTCGCCCGATTGCAGCGCAGTGAAGCGGTTCTGCGCGGTCAGCGAGACGTAGCGCACCTTGCTGGCATCACCGAGCACGCCGGCCGCGAGCGCGCGGCAATAATCGACGTCGAGACCTTTGTAATTGCCTTGCGAGTCGGGCGCGGAAAAACCGGCAAAGCCGGCGCTGACGCCGCACACCAGCGTGCCGCGGCTCTTCACCGTATCGAGCGTCGCGGCGGATGCGACAACCGTCGATGCAGCGAGCACGCTCGCTGCGATAACCACTTTCCTCATCATGCTACTCCCCTCAGTGATTGACACTACGCAATACGTTATCGACGGCCGTGCCGAGCTTGTCGACGATCAGGTCGATCTCCTCTGCGGAGGCGATATAGGGCGGCGCCAGCAACACGTGGTCGCCGCGCACGCCATCCACGGTGCCGCCGCCGGGATAGCAGCCGAGCCCATTGGCGAAGGCCTCCGCCTTGATCTTCTGATTGAGCTTGAGCGCGGGATCGAACGAGGCGCGGCTGGCGCGATCGGCGACGAGCTCGATCGCCCAGAACAGGCCACGGCCCCTGATATCGCCGACATGGCGGTGATTGCCGAAGCGCTCGGTCAGGCGCTGTTCGAGCTGCTTGCCGCGCTCCTTCACGCGCTCGAGCAGGCCGTCCTCGCGGATCACCTCCTGCACCGCCAGTGCGGCGGCGCAGGCGAGGGGATGTGCCAGATAAGTGTGGCCGTGCTGAAAGGCGCCCGAGCCGGCGCGGATGGTGTCGATGATCTTGCCGCTCGCGAGCATCGCCCCAATCGGCTGGTAGCCGCCGCCGAGCCCTTTTGCGATCGCCTGGATGTCGGGCGCGATGCCTTCCTGCTCCCAGGCATGCGTGGTGCCGGTGCGGCCCATGCCGCACATGACCTCGTCGAGGATGAGCAGTGCACCGTGCCGGTCGCAGATGTCACGCACCGCCCTGAAGTAGCCGTCCGGTGCCGTCACCGCGCCGGCGGTGGCGCCGACGACCGGCTCGGCGAGGAACGCCGCGACCGTGTTGGGACCGAGCCGCTGAAATTCCGCTTCGAGCTCCGCCGCCAAGCGCGCCACGAACTGCGCGTCGGATTCACCCTCGCGCTTCTCGTGATAGGCAAACGCTGGCGTCACATGGCTGAAGGCGGCCGAGAGCAGCGGCGCATATGGCGCGCGGCGCCAGGCATTGCCGCCGGCCGCGAGGGCGCCCAGCGTGTTGCCGTGGTAGCTCTGCCGCCGTGCGATGAAATGTTGCCGCTGCGGCTCGCCGCGCTCGATGAAATATTGCCGCGCGAGCTTGATGCTGGCTTCGATCGCCTCGGATCCGCCGCTGACGAAATAGGCATAAGCGAGTCCTCCGGGTTCATGGCCGACCAGTGTGTCGGCGAGGGCTTCGGCCGGCTCGGACGAGAAGAAAGCAGTATGCGCATAGGCCAGCGTCGAGGCCTGCTTTGCCATCGCCGCGATCACGCGTGGATGCTGGTGGCCGAGGCAGGAGACCGCCGCGCCGCCGGAGGCGTCGATGATGCGCCGCCCATCCTCGGCGAAGAGATAGACGCCTTCGCCGCCGATCGCCTTGGGCGGCGTCTCGCGCAACGAGCGGTGCAGCACGCGGCTGGTGCGAGCGGCCATGGGTCAACCTTTCTCTGAGACGTAGATGGAGGCAGCAGTGAGCCGCGTCTCGGTATGCTCCAGGCGCTTCTTCGCGGCCACGCCGCCGAGCGAGAACGTCACGGCAGCCAGCGACTGCGCGATCGCGATCGCGCCGGTGAGACTCGGGAAGAAGCCGGGAGAGGAGGCCGCCTCGAACAGCAGCACGTGGTCGGCGCCCTCGGCCATCGGCGCAGAGAGGCTGTCCGCGATGGCAATCAGCGTTGCGCCGCTGTGGTGGGCGGCTTGCGCGACGCGGACACTCGCGTGCGTGTACGGCAGGAAGCCGATGACGATGACGGCCTCGCCGGGGCGGAAGGCGCCGAGATCGAGATCGTCGGGGCCGGACACGCCGACGAGCTGCACCTGTTCGGGACGGAACAGCCGCAACTCGTAGTTCAGCAACTCAGCGACGCTGCGGCAGCTGCGATAGCCTGCGATCCAGATCCGCTTGGCCTCATGCAGGGAGCGTGCGGCCTCCGCAATCGGCTGGGCCGGGATGCGCGGAAGGCCGGCGGCCTCGGCCTCGAGCTTGTCGGTGACGAGCGCGACATCGGCATTCGGGCCGGGCCGGCGGCTTCTGGCGCGGCCGGAGAAGGGCGAAGTCTGCGATGGTCGCCGTGCCTCGGTCAGCGCCGCGCGCAATTCGTCCCAGCCCGAATAGCCGATCGCCTTGGCGAGCCGCGTGAACGCGGCGGGATCGGCGCCAGCTTCGGCCGCGAGGTCGCGCATCGAACGGGTGGTGGCGTCGTAATCGTTGGCGGCGACGAAGCGCCCGACTTCCTGCAACCGCATCGGCAGCGATGGCAATGCAATGCGCAGTTCGCTCAGCGGCGAGGATTTCGCGGGCTCGGCCATGAAACATTTGTTGCACGAAATATAAATTGGTGCAACAGTTGACGTGCGCCGCCGGAAATCGCTGCCTCTCGAGAAGGGTTTTTGTGCCGTGACATCGGACACGCCGAGACCGCCACCGCGCCGCCGCCTGTTCGGGGCATGGGGACGCCGCGAGCTGCAGGGCCTGTTCTGGCAGGTGCTGGTGGTCGGGATTGCGCTCGCAGTCATCGGCTTTCTCTGGTCCAACACCGTCACCAACCTCTCGGCGCGCCGCATCACGACCGGCTTTGCCTTCCTCGGCCGCGAGGCCGGCATGCCCATCGCCGACAGTCTGCTCGCCTATAACCCGAGAGACACGTATCTCTGGGCCTTCGTTGTCGGCGTCGGCAACACCTTGCGCGTCGCCGTGATCGGCATCGTGCTCGCGACCATCCTGGGCACGCTGATCGGCATCTCGCGACTGTCGGCCAACTGGCTGCTGTCGCGCCTCGCCGCCGTCTATGTCGAAACGCTCCGCGACATCCCGCTGCTGCTTCAACTCCTGTTCTGGTACGTGCTGATGCAGGCGCTGCCGGCCGCGCGCGCGGCATGGCGGCCGATCGAGGGCATGTTCCTGTCCAATCGCGGCCTGATCCTGCCGGCCATTCCGCTTGGCCCGCCGCAGCTTTGGGTGCTCGGCACGGCGGTGTTCGGCCTTGCCGTGGTCTATCTCATCCGGCGATGGCTGATCGTGCAGCAGATGCGCGACGGCAAACCGCGGCCGGTATGGCCCTTTGCGGTGAGCTTCATCCTCGCATTGCCAGTGCTGGTGTCGGTACTGCTTCGCGCGTCCTGGACAATCGAATGGCCGGAGCTGCGCGGCTTCAACTTCGTCGGCGGGCTGACGCTTGCCCCGGAATATTTCGCGCTGCTGATCGCACTCGTCACCTACACCTCGGCCTTCATTGCCGAGATCGTGCGCAGCGGCATCCAGTCCGTGCCACGCGGACAGTGGGATGCCGCCAACGCGCTCGGCCTGCGCCGCAGCTTCATGCTGCGACAGATCATCCTGCCGCAGGCGCTGCGCGTCATCGTGCCGCCGATGACGAGCCAGTATCTCAACCTGACCAAGAACTCCTCGCTCGCGGTCGCGATCGGCTACCAGGACGTGGTCTCGATCGCCAACACCACGCTGAACCAGACCGGCCAGGCGATCGAGGCGATCGCGCTGATCATGGCGGTGTTCCTGACCATCAGCCTTTCCATCAGCTTCTTCATGAACTGGTACAATTCGCGCATTGCGCTGGTGGAGCGCTGAACATGACCGCGATCGCCGACATGCCGGAAGTGCCGCGCGCCGCCCGCCGCCCGCAGACGGGAAATCCGGCGCTGCGCTGGCTGCGCACCAATCTGTTCTCGTCGATCCCGAACGGTATCCTCACCGTCGTGCTGCTGGCGATCCTCGCCAAAGGCATCTTCAGCTTCGTGCAGTGGGGCATCGCCAATGCCGTGTGGCTGACCCCGGCGAACGATTCCAGTGCCTGCCGCGCGGTGCGCGGCCTCGGCGCCTGCTGGGCGATCATTCCCGAAAAGTACCGCTTCATCCTGTTCGGCACCTATCCGTTCGACGAGCAGTGGCGGCCGGCGCTGTCGGTGCTGCTGTTCATCGCGCTGTTCTACCTCTCCACCCGCCGCGCCCTGTGGCGGCGCGAGCTGGTCCTTCTCTGGGTCGGCGCACTCGCGCTGATCAGCATGCTGATGTGGGGCGGCGTGCTCGGGCTTTCCTTCGTTTCGCAGGATCGCTGGGGCGGCCTCCCGGTGACCCTGATCCTGGCGACGTTCGGCCTTGCATTCGGGTTTCCGCTCGGCATTCTCGTCGCGCTCGGCCGGCGCTCAAAGCTGCCGGCGATCCGTTCGCTCAGCGTGCTCTATGTCGAGCTGATCCGCGGCGTGCCGCTGGTGAGCCTGCTGTTCATGGCAAGCGTGATGTTTCCGCTGTTCATGCCCAGTGGATTCAATATCGACAAGCTGCTCCGCGCACAGATCGCGATCATCCTGTTTGCGGGGGCCTATCTCGCCGAAGTCATCCGCGGCGGCCTTCAGGCCGTGCCGCGCGGGCAATATGAAGCTGCCGATGCGCTCGGGCTGTCCTACTGGCGCACGAACCGGTTGATCGTCCTGCCGCAGGCGATCCGCCACGTCATCCCGCCGCTGGTCAATACCTTCATCGCCTTTTTCAAGGACACCAGCCTCGTCCTGATCATCGGCATCTTCGATCTGTTGACGACGGCGAAGACGGCGATCATCGATCCGGCGTGGCAGCAGTTCTCGGTCGAAGTCTACATCTTCGTCGCCGCGATCTACTTTGTGTTCTGCTTCGCGATGTCGCGCTACAGCCGCGGCCTGGAGGCGGCGAGCGGGAGGTGATCTTCCTTCTCCCCTTGTGGGAGAAGGTGGCGCAAAGCGCCGGATGAGGGGTTCTATCGTCGAATTCAGACGGCGAGGGAGGCCCTTGTGGAGAGATACCCCTCACTCGCCGCTATGCGGCGAGCCACCCTCTCCCACAAGGGGAGAGGGTGCTACGGAGCGCGCGGTGTAGAGTGGGATTACTTCCGCACCTTCGGATCGATCGGCGTCGTGTTGCGCAGGCCCAGAATATCCTCCAGCACCTTCGCGCCCGCGAGCACCTGCGCATCGCCCCTTGGTGCGCCGACGACCTGCACGCCGACCGGCAGGCCCGACGCCGTGAAGCCGCACGGCAGCGACAGCGAGGGGCAGCAGGCGAGCGTGATGGCGTAGACGATGCCGAGCCACTCGACGTAATTGTCGAACCGCTTGCCGGCGCATTCGGCGACATAGCGGTGCTCGATCGGGAAGGGCGGCACGATCGTGGTGGGTGTCAGCAACAAATCGTAGGTCTTGAAGAATTCGACCGCCCGCGCCGTCATGCCGACGCGCTGGGCCTCGGCGCGTTCGAGCTGCTCGACCGTTAGCTTGAGGCCTTCCTCGATGTTCCAGATCACCTCGGGCTTGAGCAGGTCGCGCTTGGTGCGCAGCAGATTGGCCTTGGTGATCGCGAAATCGAAGGCGCGCAGCACGTGGAAGCATTCATGCGCCTCGCGCCAGTCCGGATGCGCCTCCTCGACGATGGCGCCGGCCTCGGCAAAGCGCTCCGCCGCCTTGCGCGTGATCGCCTTCACCTCGGGATCGACGGGCGTGATGCCGAGATCGGGCGAATAGGCGATGCGCTTCGGCTTCTTGCCGGCCTGAGCCGCCGACAGGAACGAGGTCGTGGGCGCCGGCAGCGACAGCGGATCGTCCGCGTAGTCGCCGCTCATCGCATCCAGCAGCAGCGCGAGATCCTCGACGTTACGCGCCATCGGGCCGACCACGCCGAGATTGCGATCGATGCCGGATTTGGGGGTATGCGCGACGCGGCCGATGCTCGGGCGCATGCCGACGACGCCGCAGAAAGCCGCGGGGCTGCGCAAGCTGCCGCCCATGTCGGAGCCCTGCGCCAGCCAGGCCATACCGGTGGCCAGCGCCACGGCCGCGCCACCGGAAGAGCCCGCCGCGGATTTTGAAGTATCCCAGGGATTGAGGGTCGCGCCGAACACCTCGTTGAAAGTGTTGGCGCCGGCGCCGAATTCCGGCGTGTTGGATTTGGCGTAGACGACCGCGCCGTTGGCCTCGAGGTTCTCGACCATGAGGTCGGACTTGGCGGGGATGTTGTCCTTGAAGATCGGCGAGCCCTGCGTATTTAACACGCCTGCAACGTCGGTCAGATCCTTGATCGGCACCGGCAGGCCCGCGAGCAGCCCCCGCGCGCCGGCGGGTTTCCGCATCAGCGCCTTGGCGCTGTCCCGCGCGCGCTCGAAACACAGGGTCGGCAGCGCGTTCACCTTGCCGTCGACCTCACTGATGCGCTTCTCCACGACATCCAGCAGCTCGAGCGGCGAGACATCGCCGGACCGCAGCTTGTCGACGACGGCGCAGGCGGTTTCACGGATCAGGTCTTGAGACAATTACTTTACTCCTACCTCTTGATTGTCATTCCGGGGCGCACCGTAGTTCGATGCTTCGCATCGCCCCGGAACGACGGTGCCTAAAACATCCCGGCAATTAGCCCCAGCCAGCGCTGATGCCGCCATCCACGGTGTAGATCACGCCCGACGTATACCCGGCGCGGTCCGATGCCAGGAACGCCATGAGATCGCCGATCTCGCGCGCATGCGCAGGGCGCCCGAGCGGCAGGCTCTTCTGGAATTCCTTGTACCGGCTCTCGTCGCCGAACTGGTGCTTTGCCCGCGTCTTCAGCAGGGTGACGTGGCGATCGGTGCCGACGGGGCCGGGATTGATGCCGACCACGCGGACGTTGTCGGCGAGACTTTTTCCGCCGAGCGCGCGGGTGAAGGCCATCAGCGCGGCATTGCCGGCGCTGCCGCAGATGTAGTTCGCGTCAAACTTTTCGCCGGCCGCCCCGATGTCGTTGACGATGACGCCGCCACCCTTCGCCTTCATCTGCGCGTAGATCTGCCGCGTCAGGTTGATATAGCCGAACACCTTCAATTCCCAGGCGTGACGCCAGGTCGCCTCGTCGATCTTGTCGATCGAGCCGCCGGGGATGTCGCCCGCATTGTTGACCAGCACGTCGATGTCGGCCGCTTCCTTCACGAGTCGCGCCAGATCCTCGGCCTTGCGAAGATCGACGATGCTCGTTGCGGCATCGATCTGGTGGGCGGAACGCAGGCGCTCGGCCAGCGCCTTGAGCTGGTCGCCGTTGCGGGCGGCGAGCAGGAGGTGCGCGCCTTCCTCGGCAAACGCTTCGGCAGCGGCGGCGCCAATGCCCTTGGACGCGCCCGTGATCAGGACGCGCTTGCCACGCAGATGCAGATCCATGAGGTTACTCGCTCGGTGGGAACTGGATGAGATCAGTAGGCGCTTGGCCGCGCCATGGTCAACATTGCAGTGCAGCGTTGCACTGCCGCTGCGTTTGGTCCATTGCAATGCGGTCAAAAGGCGGCGACTGCCGGACCAACCAAGGACGTTCTCGATGAGCAAGAAACAATACCGGATCGCGGTCATTCCCGGCGACGGCATCGGCAAGGAAGTGATGCCGGAGGGCCTGCGCGTCCTGGAGGCGGCGGCGAAGAAGCACGGGGTCTCCCTGCATTTCGACCATTTCGACTTCTCGTCGTGGGACTATTACGAGAAGCACGGCCAGATGATGCCCGATGACTGGAAGGACAAGATCGGCAAGCACGACGCGATCTATTTCGGGGCGGTCGGCTGGCCGGCCAAGATTCCGGACCACGTCTCGCTGTGGGGCTCGCTGATCAAATTCCGCAGGGAGTTCGACCAGTATGTGAACCTGCGCCCGGTGCGGCTGATGCCCGGCGTGCCGTCGCCGCTGGCGGGCCGCAAGCCCGGCGATATCGATTTCTGGGTGGTGCGCGAGAACACGGAAGGTGAATATTCCTCCGTCGGTGGCCGCATGTTCCCCGACACCGACCGCGAGTTCGTCACCCAGCAGACGGTGATGACCCGCACCGGCGTCGACCGTATCCTGAAGTTCGCCTTCGAGCTCGCGCAGTCGCGGCCGAAGAAGCATTTGACGTCCGCGACCAAGTCCAACGGCATCTCCATCACCATGCCCTATTGGGACGAGCGCGTGGAGGCGATGGCCAAGAAGTTTCCGGGCGTGAAGTGGGACAAGTACCACATCGACATTCTCACCGCGAACTTCGTGCTGCATCCGGATTGGTTCGATGTCGTGGTCGGCTCCAATTTGTTCGGCGACATCCTCTCCGACCTCGGTCCGGCCTGCACCGGCACGATCGGCATCGCGCCGTCAGGCAACATCAACCCCGAGGGCGATTTCCCCTCGGTGTTCGAGCCGGTGCACGGCTCGGCGCCTGATATCGCAGGCCAAGGCATCGCCAACCCGATCGGCGCGATCTGGTCGGGCGCCATGATGCTCGAGCATCTCGGCGAGAAGGAAGCCGGCCAATCGATCGTCGAGGCGATCGAGCGCACGCTGGCCGAACGCACGCTCCGCACCAAGGACCTCGGTGGCAATGCCGATACCTCGGCCTGCGGCAAGGCGGTCGCGGATATGGTGGATTGAGGCTCTTTACCCTCTCCCCTTGTGGGAGAGGGTGGCTTCGATGCGAAGCATCGAAGACGGGTGAGGGGTCTGTCTCCGCGGAGACAGGCCTTCATTCACGGAACAGCGCGCCGATAGAACCCCTCATCCGGCGCTTCGCGCCACCTTCTCCCACAAGGGGCGAAGGAAGAGCGCCCTACACATACGACTTCCGCGCCGGATCGAAGATCGGCGGATAGTCGTTGTCATCGAGCAGATCGAGAAACGGATCAAGCCCTCTGGACTTGATCAGCGCGAGCTCCTGATGCGAGATCAGGTTCACGGTCAGGACCTCCACGGGATCGCCCGCGATCTCCAGCGCCTCGGCGATCTCCTTATCGGGGCCGATGATCGGCGTCAGAAACAAAAACGTCTCGAAGTACGTGCCCGCAACCGGCGGCATTGGCAGCGCGACGCGATGACCGAAGCCGAACCAGGTCTTGTCGATGAATGGCAGATTCGCGAGCCAGCGCAGATTGGCGCAGATCTCCTCGGTCGGCTCGCGGACGTACCACATCAGCTCGGCACGCGGCTTGGCGTCGCCATGTGACCCATGCATCCGCTGCTGGCTCATGCCGTTGGTCAGAAGCACATAGCCTTCATCAGAACCTTCTTGGCATACCGGCACGAAATCGCGGCCAAAGGCGTGGATATCGATGCGGCGCTCGGCGCTGTCCGTGAAGCTGTGCTCGGGCTCGCCAAGCTCGCTCTCATAGATCGCGAGCCGTTGCAGGTAGAAGTCAGCTGCAGGCGACGGCCCGTTTGAGCCGGACACGAGCTTTGCGAGACGGGAGAACATTTGAACCTCTGGGGCGGATGTGGACCGGGATATCCGCGTTGTCGCGAGACGACACGGGCCGGTTCAAATCCGCTCCATGAATGCGCTTTAGTCCAGACCCGGGTGCGCGATAGTGCACTCAGCCGCGGCAAGTCCGAAGGATGCGCGTCCGGTTAGCTCACGATCTTCTCGATCGCCGCCTGGTCCAGCCCGAACTTCTGGCCGGCTGCGAGAATCTCCTGCCAGGTGGTCGGATCGACCGGAATGCCTTCGGCGAGGCGCTTCTTCTTGGTCTCGCGCTCAGGCTCGCCGGCGATCTTCACCTTCTCCACACCGGGGCCGGGAGGCGAGCCGGTGTGCCAGGCGACGAAGCTTTCGACTTCGCTCGCCAGGTTCTCGCCGGTGCCGAGCTTGTTCGGGTCGATGACGATCGAGAGCATGCCGTTGAGGACGTTGTACTTGCCGTCGGACGGCCCCTTGACCACCTGTCCGCCGGAGAGCGCGCCGCCGAGGATTTCGCACACCAGCGCGAGCCCCGAACCCTTGTGCTCGCCGAACGGCAGGATCGCGCCATGCGGCGGGATCACGGTGTAGCGCGGGTTGGTGGTGGGCTTGCCTTCATTGTCGATGATGGTGCCTGGCTCCAGCGCGACGCCCTTGTTGTGGGCGACGCGGGTCTTGCCCTGCGCGATCCTGCTGGTGGCGAAGTCGAGCACGATCGGGTCCTTGCCGGCGCGCGGGATGCCGACGCAGAACGGGTTGGTGCCGTGGCGCGCATCGCTGCCGCCCCAGGGCGCCACGATCGGGCGGGAAATGACGTTGACGAAGTGGATCGAGACCAATCCGTGGTCGATGCACTGCTCAGCCCAGTGGCCGATGCGACCGATGTGATGCGAATTGGAGAGGCCGACGAGGCACACGCCGTTTCGCTTGGCGCGTTCGGCTGCCAGCTCCATCGCTTCATGGCCGATCACCTGACCGTAGCCGGTGACGCCGTCGAGGGTGAGAAGCGGGCCGGTGTCGAGCACGGTCTTGACGTGCGAGTTCACAGCGAGGCCGCCATTGACGACGCTCTGCACATAGCGCGGGATCATGCCGACGCCGTGGGAGTCGTGGCCCTTGAGATTGGCCTCGACCAGATTGGTGGAGACGAGCTCGGCTTCGCGGTCCGAGGAGCCGCCGGCCTTGACGATGGCGCGGATGGCGTTGGTGAGCGGCTCTGCCTTGATGGTGCGATAGTCGGCCATTGTTATTGCTCTTATCCTTTCACGATCCGGCGGCAGTGCTCCCACGCCGCGCCAATCAGGTTCTCGCTCGCCTCCGGCGTGCGGAACGCCGAATGCGCCGACAGCGTCACGTTCGGCAGCTTTGTGAGCGGATGATCGCCGGGCAGCGGCTCGATGTTGAAAACGTCGAGGCCGGCATGGCGGATGTGGCCGGACTTCAGCGCATCGATCATGGCGGTCTCGTCGACGACAGCGGCGCGGGCGGTGTTGATGAGGATGACACCACGCTTCATTTTTGCGATCTTCTCGCGCGTGATCATGCCGCGCGTCTCGTCGTTGAGCAGCAGGTGCAGCGACACGACGTCGCTCCTTGCCAGCACGCTGTCGAGATCGGTGAATTCCACGCCCGGATGGTTCTTAGGCGAGCGATTCCAGGCGATCACCTTCATGCCGCTGCCGGACGCAATGCGCGCGACCTCGGCGGCGATGCCGCCGAAGCCGATCAGGCCGAGCGTCTTGCCGGTGAGCTGCATGCCGTCTTCGCGCAGCCAGTTGCCGCCGCGCATTTCGCGATCCATCATGGCGATGACGCGGGCCGAGGCCCACATCAGCGCGATCGCGGATTCGGCGACCGCGGTGTCCCCGTAGCCCTTGATCAGATGTACGGAGACGCCGAGTTCAGCCAGCTCCTCCGGGTTCATGTAGCTGCGCGCACCCGTGCCGAGGAACACGACGTGCTTCAGCCCCGCGCACTTCTTCGCCACCTCAGTCGGCAGCGCGGTGTGGTCGACGATCGCGATCTCGGCGCCGTCGAGGATTTCAGGATATTGCTCGGGCTTGATGTCGGGATCCCGGTGGATCCGCACCTTGGGATCCCCCGGCTTTTCCAGCCGTTCCATGATCACGGCAAGCGCTTCATTGGCGTCGACGAATACTCCGCGCATGGCTCTCTCCGGTCAGGACGCGACGCCGGCGATCGCCAGCACGGTATGCATGAGAACGTTGGTGCCAGCAGTGCAGTCCGGCTGCGTCGCATCCTCCAACTCGTTGTGGCTGATGCCGTCCTTGCAGGGCACGAACACCATCGCCGCCGGCATGATCGTGTTGAGGTTGCAGGCGTCGTGACCGGCGCCGGAGGTGATGCGGCGCGAGGAATAGCCGAGCGTCTTTGCCGCGTTCTCGACCGCCGAGATCAGCTTGGGATCGAAATGCGTCGGCGGCTTGCGCCAGACCAGGTCGATCTTGACCTCGACCCTGCGGCGCGCGGCGATCTCCGCAATCGCGGCGCGCAGATCGCGATCCAGCGCGTCCATGATGGCGCCGTCCGCGCTGCGGCAATCCATGGTGAAGGCGATCTCGCCGGGAATGACGTTGCGCGAGGGGTTTGCGATCACGGCTTCGCCGATGGTGCCGACCGCGTTCGGTCCGTGCTTCTTCGCGATGGACTCCATCGCCAGCACGATCTCCGACAGCGTCGCCAGCGCGTCGCGCCGCAGCGGCATCGGCGTCGATCCGGCATGGCTCTCGAAGCCGGAAATCTTGCCGTCGTACCACAGCACGCCCTGACCGGAATCGACCACGCCGATGGTCTTGCCCTCGGCCTCCAGGATCGGGCCTTGCTCGATGTGCAATTCGACGAAGCAGCCGAGCTTCTGGAAGCCGACCGGCTTGTCGCCGCGATAGCCGATGCTGTCCAGCGCCTGGCCGACGGTCGTGCCCTCGGCGTCCTTGCGCGACAAAATGTCGTCGGTGGTGAAGTCGCCGACATAGGCGGCGGAGGCCATCATCGCGGGTGCGAAGCGCGAGCCTTCCTCGTTGGTCCAGTTGACGACGCAGATCGGTGCTTCGGTCTCGATGCCGGCATCGTTCAGCGTGCGGATCACTTCCAGCGCGCCAAGCGTGCCCAGAATGCCGTCATACTTGCCGCCGGTCGGCTGGGTATCGAGATGCGAGCCGATGCCGACGGGCGGCTTCGACATGTCGCGGCCCTTGCGCAGGCCGAACTGAGAGCCGAGTGCGTCGGTGTGCACTTCGAGACCGGCATCCTCGCATGCCCTACGGAACCAGTCGCGCACCTGCTTGTCTTCGTTGCTGAGCGTCAGCCGCCGCACGCCGCCTTTGGCCGTCGCGCCGAATTGCGCGGTCTCGTGGATGGAGCCCCAGAGGCGGGCGGAATCGATTTGCAGATTGGTGGCGGCTCGGCTCATGCGTCTCTTCCATTGATCGCTGTCATTCCGGGGCGGCTCGAAGAGCCGAACCCGGAAATCTCGAGATTCCGGGTTCTCGCTGCGCGAGCCCCGGAATGACAGTAGAAATCCGGCGCCTTTTTCAATGACGCGCCAGCGCGGGCGCGTCAACTGCGAGGCTGCTCTGCGCAATCTGCCGTGCAAGCTCAGCGACGCGCTCCACGGCGACGACGTCGGGCGAGGCGAGCCAGCTCGCGGTGAACGTCAGCGGTGCGATCGCGAGATCGGTGTCGAGCAGTTGCAGCCGCCCGTCGGCGAGTTCGTTCTCGACGATCGCGTCGGGGATCACGGCGACGCCGAGGCCTTCGACCGCCATGTGGATGACGGTCGCGAGCGATGCGGATGCGTGCAGCCGGATCGGCGGCAGCTCCGGCCGGTCGAATACCTCGCGCACGACCTCGTAAGGCTTGGTCTTGCGCGGGAAGGTGATGATCGGAAACCGCGCAAGCTCCGCCGGTGTCACCCGGCCTTTGCCGAGGCCGAGCGAAGGGCTTGCGAGGAAGCCGATCGGATAATCGGCGAGCACGCGATTGTGCACGCCGGACGCCGACAGCGGTCCAACCACGAAGGCAAGCTCGATCTCCTGCGCGAGCAGGCGCGCGGTGAGGTTGGGCGTGATGTCGACCTCGATCTCGAGCGACAGGTTCGGATAGACCTGGTTCACGCTCTTCACGAGGCGCGGCAGCCAGGTGTGCACGATGGTCTCGGCGACGCCGAGCCGCATCACGCCCCGCATCGCCGAACGGTCGCCGATCTCCGCCATCATCTGCGCGCGCAGGCCGATCAGCTTCTCCGCATAGACCATCATCTGCCGGCCGCTCGGCGTCGGCGAGGCGACGCGGTGGTCGCGGTTGAGGAGCTTGACGCCCATCTCGCGCTCGAGCTGGGCGATGCGCTGGGAGATCGCCGGCTGGGTCGTATTGAGCCGTGCTGCAGCGCCGCGGAAGCTGCCGAGCTTTACGACCCAGAGAAAAGTCTCGATCGACCTGAAGTCCAGCATTGAAAGGATTTTCCTCGTCGATAAAATGGATTTATCGATATCGATTAGAAAGGACGATTAGACTTTATAGCACGCTTGGTGTTGGCTGTCTTTGTCGAGTTTATAGGCAGGTCGATTACATGACTGTTTTGGTGGCAGTGCAGCAAACTGAAACGCCCGACGCCCTCCCGAGCCGCAAGGCGCGGCTTGCCTACCGGCAAGGGCTGGTCGCCTCCACCGCCGGCGTCGCCCCCGGCTTCGTCCAGGGCAATCTGGCGATCCTGCCGGCGGAATATGCCAGCGCCTTTCATCGCTTTTGCCAGCTCAATCCGAAGCCGTGCCCGATCATCGGCATGTCCGATGTCGGCAGTCCGCACATCCCTTCGCTCGGCGCCGATCTCGACATCCGCACCGACGTGCCGCGCTACCGCGTCTGGCGCGATGGCGAGGTCGTCGACGAGCCGACCGATGTGACCAGCTACTGGCGCGACGATCTCGTGACCTTCGTGCTCGGCTGCTCCTTCTCGTTCGAAGAAGCCTTGCTCGACGAGGGCATGCCGATCCGGCACATCGAGCGCAATGTGCGCGTGCCGATGTATCGTACCAACATCGCCTGTGGCGAGGCCGGTCCGTTCGCCGGTCCCATGGTGGTGTCGATGCGTCCGTTCAAGCCGGCGGATGCGATCCGCGCGGTGCAGATCACCTCGCGTTATCCCGCCGTGCACGGCGCGCCCGTCCATCTCGGCCATCCGCATCTGATCGGCATCAAGGACATCGCCAAGCCGGACTACGGCGATCCGGTGCCGGTTGCCGCCGACGAGATCCCGGTGTTCTGGGCCTGCGGCGTGACGCCGCAATCGGTGATCAACGCCGCCAAGCTCCCGTTCGCGATCACGCATTCGCCCGGGCTGATGCTGGTGACGGATCTCAAGAACAGGACCATGGCCGTGATTTAGTGGGCAGCGCTTGCTGCTTCTTCGGGCTTTACCGCATCCATCAATCGCTTCATTCGATCAGCCGAAATACAGTAACAGGGGACTTTGCCATGACGATCACTCGCCGCGACGTATTGTTGGGAGCCACCGCGACTGCCGCACTGGTGCCGCTCGCGGCGCGCGCACAGACTTCGGAAGTCGTGATCGGCGTCATCTATCCGTTCTCCGGCGGCAGCGCGCAGCAAGGCGTCGATGCGCAGAAGGCCTATGAGACCGCGCTCGAGGTCATCAACAAGGACACCGATTTCGACCTGCCGCTGGCGAAGGGCGAGGGCCTGCCGGGCCTCGGCGGCGCCAAGGTCCGCCTCGTGTTCGCCGATCACCAGGCCGATCCGCAGAAGGGCCGCGCCGAAGCCGAGCGCCTGATCACGCAGGAAAAGGTCTCCGCCATCATCGGTACCTATCAGAGCGCGGTCGCCGTCACCGTCAGCCAGATCTGCGAACGCTACCAGGTCCCGTTCGTGTCCGCCGACAACTCCTCGCCCAGCTTGCACCGCCGCGGTCTGAAGTATTATTTCCGTGCCGCGCCGCATGACGAAATGTATTCGGCCGCGATGTTCGACTTCTTCGACGCCATGAAGAAGAAGGGCACCAAGATCGAGACGCTGTCGCTGTTTCACGAGGACACGATCTTCGGCACCGATTCCGGCAACGCCCAGGCCAAGATCGCCGGCGAGCGCGCCTACAAGATCGTCACCGACATCAAGTATCGCGCCAACTCGCCCTCGCTCTCGGCCGAGGTGCAGCAGCTCAAATCCGCGAATGCCGACGTGCTGATGCCCTCGAGCTATACCACCGACGGCATTCTGCTGGTCAAGACCATGGCCGAGCTCGGCTACAAGCCGAACGCGATCGTGGCGCAGGACGCCGGCTTCTCCGAGAAGGCGCTCTATGATGCCGTCGGCGACAAGCTCGAAGGCGTGATTTCGCGCGGCACCTTCTCGCTCGATCTCGTGCAGAAGCGCCCGATGGTCGGCAAGATCAACGAGATGTTCAAGACGCGGTCGGGCAAGGACTTCAACGACCTCACCTCGCGCCAGTTCATGGGCCTGATCATTCTCGCCGACGCCATCAGCCGCGCCAAGTCGACCGACGGCGAGAAGATCCGTGATGCGCTGGCAGCGACTGACATCCCGGGCGAGCAGACCATCATGCCCTGGAAGCGCGTCAAGTTCGACGAGATGGGCCAGAATAACGACGCCGACCCGGTGCTGCTGCAGTATATCGGCGGCAAGTTCGTCACCATCTTCCCGCCGCAGGCCGCGATCGCCGAGGCGGTCTGGCCGATGAAGTAAGACTGGGACGCGGGAGCTCAGATACAGCTCCCGCCCTCATCCTGAGAAGCGGGCGCAGCCCGCGTCTCGAAGGACGAGGGCTGGGCCATCCTTCGAGACGCGCGCCTGTGCGCTCCTCGGGATGAGGATCTATTTCGGGGGACAGACTTTTGACAGCCCAAGCCATTATCCAGAGTCTTGCCAGCGGCCTTCTGATGGGCCTGCTGTACGGACTGATCGCGGTCGGCCTCGCGCTGATCTTCGGCCTGATGGACGTCACGAACTTCGCCCATGGCGAGTTCCTGATGATCGCGATGTACCTGTCCTTCTTCCTGTTCGCGTTCTTCGCGATCGACCCCTTGCTGTCGGCGCCGTTGGTCGCCGCGGCGCTCTTCATCTTCGGAGCGGTGGTCTACTTGCTCATTGTACGCTTCGCCATGCGGGCCAAGGCCAACGCCGGCATGGTGCAGATCTTCACCACCTTCGGCCTTGCCATCGTGATGCGGGGTCTGGCGCAGTTCTTCTTCACGCCTGATTATCGCAGCATTCCGCAATCCTGGCTCGGCGGCAAAACCATCTCGGTCGCCGGCATCTTCCTGCCGGAGCCGCAGCTGGTCGGCGCGCTGGTCTCGATCCTCGCCTTTGCCGGCCTCTACTTCTTCATCCATCGCACGGATTTCGGCCGCGCGCTGGAAGCCACCCGCGAAGATCCCGGAGCGGTCGCGCTGGTCGGCATCGACAAGAACCGCGTGTTCGCGTTCGGCTGGGGCCTTGGTGCCGCGCTGGTCGGTCTCGCCGGAGCGATCATGGCAAGCTTCTTCTATATCTATCCCGATGTCGGCGCGTCCTTTGCGCTGATCGCCTACGTCACGGTGGCGCTCGGCGGCTTCGGCAGCGTGTTCGGCGCCTTTGCGGGCGGCATCATCGTCGGCCTGGTCGAAGCGACCACCGCGCTGGTGCTGCCGCCCTCGCTGAAATCGGTCGGCATCTACGCGGTCTATCTGCTGGTCGTCTTCATCCGGCCGCGCGGCCTGTTCGGATCGATCTGATGGACAAGGATTTTGCAGCGCGGCGTCGCCGCGACCTCATCATCGCCGCGGTGCTCGCCGTGATTGCCGCGCTGACGCCGTTGTTCGTGAAGGACGTCGTCGTCCAGAACATCCTGATCCTGACGCTGATGTATGCGGGCCTGTCGCAGAGCTGGAACATCCTGTCCGGCTATTGCGGGCAGATCTCGCTCGGGCACGCGCTGTATTTCGGCCTGGGTGCCTACACCACCGAGCTGCTGTTCACGAAGTTCGGCGTGCTGCCCTGGTTCGGCATGCTGGCGGGCGGCGTGGTGTCGGCCCTGATCGCGATGGGGCTCGGTTATCCCTTCTTCCGCCTGCGCGGCCATTACTTCGTGATCGCCACCATCGTCATCGCCGAGATCGGCTTGCTTCTGTTCCACAACTGGGAATGGGCCGGCGCTGCGATGGGCATCACCATTCCAATCCGCGGCGACAGCTGGCTGAAATTCCAGTTCCTGCGCACCAAGCTGCCATACTTCTATTTCGCGCTGGCGCTGTGCTGCCTTGCCTGGTTCGTCACCTGGTGGCTGGAGAACTCCAAATGGGGATTCTGGTGGCGTGCGGTGAAGGACAATCCGGACGCGGCCGAGAGCCTCGGTGTCGACGTGTTCAATTCCAAGATGGGCGCGGCCGCCGTCTCCGCCTTCCTGGTCGCCGTGGGTGGCAGCTTCTACGCCCAGTTCGTCTCCTACATCGATCCTGAAAGCGTCATGGGCTTCCAGTTCTCGCTCTTGATGGCGCTGCCCGCCGTGCTCGGTGGCATCGGCACCCTGTGGGGGCCGGTGCTCGGCGCCGCCATTCTGATCCCGCTGACGGAGCTGACCCGCTTCAAGTTCGGTGGCTCCGGGCGCGGCGTCGACCTCATCGTCTACGGCACGCTGATCGTCCTGATCTCGCTGGCCTTGCCGCGGGGGCTGCTCAGCCTGTTCTCTCGCCCGAAGAAGAGGGGGGCCGCACGATGACCGCGCTTCTTGAAACCCGCGGCGTCTGGCAGCGGTTCGGCGGCCTCGTCGCCAACAGCGACGTCTCGATCTCGGTCGGCCGCGGCGAGATCGTCGGCCTGATCGGCCCGAACGGCGCGGGCAAGTCGACGCTGTTCAATCTCATCGCCGGGGTGCTGCCGCCGACGCAGGGCTCGATTCTATTCGACGGCGAGGACGTCACCCACATGCCGGCGGCCGAACGCTGCCAGCGCGGTGTCGGCCGCACCTTCCAGGTGGTCAAGAGTTTTGAGACCATGACGGTGATCGACAACGTCATCGTCGGCGCGCTGGTGCGCAACACCGTGATGCGCGAAGCCCGTCGCAAGGCGCATGAGGTCTTGGAGTTCACCGGCCTCGCTGCGCGCGCCGACGTGCTTGCCAGCGACCTCGTGCCGGCCGAGAAGCGCCGTCTCGAAGTCGCCCGTGCGCTCGCGACCGAGCCGAAGCTGCTGCTGCTCGACGAAGTCCTCACCGGCCTGACGCCGACCGAGGCGCAGACCGGTGTCGCGCTGGTGCGCAAGGTGCGCGATGCCGGCATCACCGTGTTGATGGTCGAGCATGTCATGGAGATCGTGATGCCCTTGGTCGACCGCGCCATCGTGCTCGATCTCGGCAAGGTGCTGGTCGAGGGCAAGCCCGCCGATGTCGTTCGCGATCCCAAGGTGATCAGCGCATATCTGGGAGATCGTCATGCTGTCGGTGCGTGAAGTCACGACCGCCTATCAGGGCCTGGTCGCGATCTCCGCGATCTCGATCGAGGTTCAGAAGGGTGAGATCGTCTGCGTTGCCGGCGCCAATGGCGCGGGCAAATCGACGCTGCTCAAATCCATCGCCGGCGCCGAGCGTCCGCGCTCGGGCACGGTGACCTTCGACGGCAAGCGCCTCGACGGCATGGCGCAGCACCACATCACCGCGACCGGCATTGCCTACGTGCCGGAGAATCGCCGTCTGTTCCCGCGCCTTTCGGTGCGCGACAATCTGCGTCTCGGCAGCTATCTCTACCGCGGTGACGCGAACCGCGAGGGACCGCTCGATCTCGTCTTCCAGCTGTTTCCCCGCCTGGCCGAGCGCCTGGAGCAGCGTGCCGAAACCCTCTCCGGCGGCGAGCAGCAGATGCTCGCGATCGGCCGCGCGTTGATGACGCGCCCGCGTCTGTTGATGCTGGACGAGCCCTCGCAGGGCATCATGCCGAAGCTGGTCGACGAGATTTTTCAGGCCGTGAAGCGCATCCGCGATGCCGGCATGACCGTGCTGATCGTCGAGCAGCGCATGGCCGAGTGTCTGGAGATTGCCGACCGCGCCTACATCCTGCAAACCGGCCGCGTGCTGATGCAGGGCCCCGCGGCGGAGATCAGGGGCAATCCGGATGTGAGGAAGGCGTATCTGGGGCTGTAGCCGCTCGCTACGATCCCTATCCTGATTGTTTCTTGTTCCGGTTCTTGCTTGCGCCGCGCAGCGTCGGCGCGGGTGCCGAGGGTTGCCCGAAGCCATTCATCTGAATGCAAGAGAGCAGGTCGACATAGCTTTCGATGCCACCGGCGGAGGCCTCGGTGTAGCATTGGATGCGAATTGTCTCCGGCGTTGTCGTCCAGATGGACCCGAGCTGTTGCTGTGCGGTCTGCTCGTCGCTCATGCAGGCCTCGTAGGACTGCGGCTCGGTCAGCGACTTGTCGATCTCCTGAGTTGCCTTGCAGTTGGCATCGACCTTGAGATCGGGGACGCCGCCGCGCCCGGACGTCTGGGCGTTTGCGGAAAGTGACAAGACAATAAAGCAGGCGGCAGAGAGGAAGGCGCAGGATACTTTGAAATCCATGACAATTCTCCCAGCGATCGATGAAACAACTCCTTCAGTCAATTACAGGGGGATCATGTGCTCGCGATCCCGGCAATGCAAATCAATTCCGGTCCGCTGGTCCCGCATATCGCTCCGCTCATGCGGGCTACTCCGTCGCCACACCCTGCGTCATTGCGAGCGTAGCAAAGCAATCCAGAGTCTTTCCGCGAGGGATTCTTGCCTCGTTGCGCTATGACGAGGTTAGAGCGGGGCTCAATCGTCGTGCCCATGCTCCGGCAGCGTCACTCCGAACACCTTCACCAGATCCGTCACCTGCTCCGGCGACAGATAACGCGGGTTCATCCCGCGCAGCAGCAGATACAACTTCGCCGTTTCCTCCAGCTCCTCCGTCGCGAACACCGCGGCTTCCAGCGTGTCGCCGGCAACGACCGGGCCGTGATTGGCGAGCAGCACCGATGAATATTTCCCCGCCAGGCCCTTGATCGCATCGGCGACCGCGGGATCGCCGGGGCGGTAGTACGGCACGAGCGCGGTGGCGCCGCATTTCATCAGATAATAGGCCGTCATCGGCGGCAGCGCGGCGCGCGGGTCAATCTCGGGCAGCATCGAGAGCGCGACCGAGTGTGTCGAATGCAGATGCACGATGGCGCGTGCACTGCCGCGCGTGTCATAGAGCGCGGTGTGCAGCGGAACTTCCTTGGTCGGGGCACCGCCCGACACCAGCCGGCCCTGCTCGTCGAGCCGCGACAGCCTCGCAGGATCGAGGAAACCGAGCGAGGCATTGGTCGGCGTCACCAGCCAGCCGCCGCCGTCCAGCCGAACGCTGATATTGCCGGAGGAGCCGGGCGTCAGCCCGCGCTCGAACAGGGACCGTCCGAAGCGGCAGATATCCTCGCGCAGCCTTGTCTCGTTGCTCGTTTCGGTTCTCATGGCCGTCATGCCCGCTTGTCTCACGCTTTGGCAGCGCGGCCAAGCCGTGTTATCGGTTCGCCGAGCCGCCGCAAAAGCCGGCCGCCCGGGAAACGTTCGCAAGGGTTAGTTGCATGTCCGCCTCCACGTCACAAAATCAGCGCATCGCGGTCATCGGGCTCGGCTCGATGGGGTTTGGCATGGCGACCTCGCTGAAGCGCGCCGGCCACGCCGTCACCGGTTGCGACGTTTCGGCCGAGGCGGTGGCGCGTTTCGTGAAGGATGGTGGTGCGGGTGCCAAAACGCCGGCCGAGGCGGCCAAGGGCGCGGACATCGTCGTCAGCGTCGTCGTCAATGCCGCGCAGACTGAAGCTGTCCTGTTCGGCAAGGATGGTGCCGCCGAGACCATGCCCGAAGGCAGCGTCTTCGTATCCTCCGCCACGATGGACCCCGACGTGGCGCGACGCCTTGCCAAGCAGCTTGAGGCGACCGGCCGGCATTATCTGGATGCACCGATTTCCGGCGGGGCGCAGCGCGCCGCGCAAGGCGAGCTGACGATTCTCGCCTCCGGCAGTCCCACAGCGTTTGCGAAGGCAAGGCCAGCGCTCGATGCCATGGCCGCGAAGCTCTACGAGCTCGGCGATGCCGCCGGCCAGGGCGCCGCCTTCAAGATGATCAACCAGCTGCTCGCCGGCGTGCACATCGCCGCCGCCTCGGAGGCGATGGCATTTGCCGCCAAGCAGGGCCTCGACATCCGCAAGGTCTATGAGGTGATCACGGCCTCGGCCGGCAATTCCTGGATGTTCGAGAACCGCATGCCGCACGTGCTGGACGGCGACTACACACCGCGCAGCGCGGTCGAGATTTTCGTGAAAGATCTCGGCATCATCCAGGATATGGCGCGGTCGGCAAGATTCCCCGTGCCTGTCTCCGCCGCCGCGCTCCAGATGTTCCTGATGACATCAGCCGCCGGCATGGGCCGGGACGACGACGCCTCGGTGGCGCGGATGTATGCGCAGGTCACCGGCGTCAAGCTGCCCGGCGACAAGTAACGAAGAGGACTCCAATGCCCCGTTTTGCCGCCAATCTCTCGATGATGTTCACCGAGGTGCCGTTCCTCGATCGCTTCGATGCCGCCGCATCAGCCGGCTTCACCGCGGTCGAGTTTCTCTTTCCCTATGAGCATCCCGCCGAGGCGGTCGGCGAGCGCCTCAAGCGCAACGGCCTGACCCAGGCGCTGTTCAACCTGCCGCCGGGCGACTGGAACGCCGGTGAGAAGGGCTTTGCGGCGCTCCCCTCGCGCTTCTCCGATCTCAAGGCGGGCCTGGAGACGGCGCTGCCTTACGCCAAGGCGACCGGCGTCAAGCGGCTGCACCTGATGGCCGGCATCGCCAACCGCGGCGAGCGCGTCGCGATCGAGGCATTCTACAAATCGGTGGCATGGGCTGCGGAGTTCTTCGCCCCGCACGGTATCGATATCGTGCTCGAGCCGATCAATGCGCGCAACGTGCCCGGCTACTTCCTCAACGATTTCGGCTTCGCGCGCGACCTGATCCAGGAGCTGAGGCTCCCGAACCTGAAGCTGCAATTCGACATCTATCACTGCCAAATCATTCATGGCGACGTGACAATGCGGCTGCGCGAGATGATGCCCATCATCGGCCACATCCAAATCGCCAGCATTCCGTCGCGCAACGAGCCCGACGGCGAGGAGCTGAACTATCCGTTCCTGTTCGAAGAGCTCGACCGCCTCGGCTATGCCGGCTTCGTCGGCTGCGAGTACAATCCGCGCGGCAAGACAACCGACGGTCTTGCCTGGTTCAAGCCTTACGCTGGAGTGAAGCCGTGACACTTGCGTTGGGCTGCATCGCCGACGACTACACCGGCGCTTCCGATCTCGCCAACACGCTGACACGCGCGGGCTTGCGCACCGTGCAGACCATCGGCGTCCCCGCGGACGATCTCGCACTGCCCGAGGTCGATGCCGTCGTGGTGTCGCTGAAGAGCCGCTCGATCGAGGCCGGCCTTGCCGTATCGCGTTCGCGTGCGGCGGATCAGTGGCTGCGCGGCCGCGGCGCGGGCCACGTGTTGTTCAAGATCTGCTCGACTTTCGATTCCACCGACGCCGGCAATATCGGCCCCGTGATGGACGCGCTGCGCGCCGACTGCGGCGAGGGTGCCGTGCTGGTGACTCCGGCCTTCCCGGAGACGGGCCGCACCGTCTACCAGGGCAACCTTTTCGTCGGCGCGGTGCCGTTGAATGAGAGTCCGTTGAAGGACCATCCGCTCAACCCGATGCATGATTCCAACCTGGTGCGCGTGCTGGCGCGCCAGAGCAGGACGCAGATCGGTCTCGTCGACCTCGCCACCGTCACCCGCGGCGCAGATGCCGTGCGGGCACGGCTGGCCGAGCTGGCGGGCAAGGGTATTGGCGCCGCCATCATCGACGCGGTCTTCGACCGCGACCTCGAGACCATCGGCCTCGTCGCCGCCGAACATCGGCTGTCGGTCGGCGCCTCCGGCATCGGCCTCGGGCTCGCGCGTGCGCTGGTGTCGACGGGTAAAGTCAAATCAGCCGGGGCGAACGGCGAGACCGGCACTGCCGTCGGCGGACCGGCGGCCTGCCTCGCCGGGAGCTGCTCTCAGGCAACGCTTCAGCAGATCGCCAACGCCGAACGGGTCATGCCGGTGCACCATCTCGATCCAGACCGTATCATTACGGGGGGCGGCGAAGCACAGCGCGCGCTGGATTGGGCGCGGCCGCGGCTTGCGGAGGGGCCGGTGCTGATCGCCTCGAGCGCGACGCCCGATCAGGTCGCCGCATTGCAGGCGCGCCACGGTCGCGACGCGGCCGGCCACGCGATCGAGCAGACCATGGCCGACATTGCAGAAAGCCTCGTAAAATCAGGCGTGCGGCGACTGATCGTCGCCGGCGGCGAGACTTCCGGTGCGGTGGTCGATCGGTTGAAGATCCCCGGATTTCTCGTGGGAGTGGAGATCGCGGCAGGTGTCCCGGTGCTGCATGCAGTGGGCGCGCAAGCCGACATGCTGCTCGCCCTGAAGTCCGGAAACTTCGGCGGCGCTGAATTTTTCTCCGACGCGCTTAGGCTCATGCGCTGAGCGCAGAGCATTTTTAGCGGCCTGTTCATCTCTTTCGGGCTCCGTACTCGTACGGAGTCGTAGTTAACATCTGCGCAGGTGCTCTGGTGTTGGATGTTGGTGCTGCTCCCTTTGGTTGATTCGTAAAACTTTCGGACGCGCACCGCGCCAGCACAAAGAGACCCGATTATGCTTGCCACCATTTCCATCCGCGCCAAGATCATCAGTGTCGTGGCGTTCCTGCTGGTCGCAATGGCCGGCATGGGTCTCCTGGCCGTCATGAAAATGCGGTCGATGAACGCCAACACCATCGACATCACCACGAGCTGGATGCCCAGCGTGCGGGTGCTCGGCGAGCTTCGGGCGAGCGTCATCACCTATCGCAACGTGGTCCGCCAGCACATGCTGTCCGAAACGCTGGACGAGAAGCTCGCCAACGAGAAAACGGCTGTGACAGTGATCGAGGCGCTGGCCAAGATTCGTAGTCGATATGAGACGATGATCACCTCGCCGGAGGAGCGGGCGCTCTACAACCAGTGGGCAAAACTCTGGGACGACTACAAGAAGGGCACCGAGGAGGTGATGGCGCTCTCGCGCAAGGAGGCCGGCAAGGTCCCGCACGATGCGCAGGAGCTGAACACCAAGACGGTCAACAAGATCGGTCTTGCCTCGGATGAGGTCCTGATGAAGGACATCGAGCTCAACACCAAGGGCGGCGACCAGGCGGCTCAGGATGCTGCGGACAGCTATTCCTATGCTTTCATGCTGGTCTCGATCATTCTCGGCGCCGCCGTCATCATCGGCATCGGCATCGGCTTCTATCTCGTCCAGGACGTTTCGAAGGGCATCAACTCGATCATCGAGCCGATGCAGGCGCTGGGCAAGGGCGACCTCTCCGCCGAAGTCCCGCACCGGGGCGAGAAGACCGAGATCGGCGCCATGGCCGACGTGCTCCAGATCTTCAAGGAGGCGCTGATCGCCAAGAAGGCCGCCGACGAGGCTGCGGCCACGGATGCCGAAGCCAAGATCGAGCGCGGCCGCCGCGTCGACAACATCACCCGCGAATTCGAAACCATGATCGGCGAGATCGTCCAGACCGTGTCGTCGGCCTCAACCCAGTTGGAGGCCTCCGCCTCGACGCTGACCTCGACCGCCGACCGTTCCCAGAGGCTGGCGACCACCGTTGCCAGCGCTTCGGAGGAAGCCTCGACCAACGTGCAGTCGGTGGCCTCGGCCACCGAGGAGATGGCTTCGTCGGTCGGCGAGATCAGCCGTCAGGTGCAGGAATCGGCGCGGATGGCGGGCGATGCCGTCGGCCAGGCCCGTGCCACCACCGAGCGGGTCAGCGAGCTTTCCAAGGCGGCGTCCCGCATCGGCGATGTCGTCGAGCTGATCAACACCATCGCCGGTCAGACCAACCTGCTGGCGCTGAACGCCACTATCGAGGCAGCACGTGCCGGTGAAGCCGGCCGCGGCTTCGCCGTTGTGGCCTCGGAGGTGAAGGCGCTCGCCGAGCAGACCGCGAAGGCGACCGGCGAGATCGGCCAGCAGATCTCCGGCATCCAGGCGGCGACCAACGACTCCGTTGGTGCCATCAAGGAGATCTCCTCGACCATCGAGCGTCTCTCGGAAATCTCGTCGGCGATTGCAGCGGCGGTGGAAGAGCAGGGCGCGGCGACCCAGGAGATCGCCCGCAACGTGCAGCAGGCCGCGCAAGGCACCCAGCAGGTCTCCTCCAACATCACCGACGTGCAGCGCGGCGCGACCGAGACCGGCACGGCCTCCTCACAGGTGCTGTCGGCGGCGCAAATGCTGTCGAACGACTCGGGCCGGCTGAAGAATGAGGTCAGCAAGTTCCTGACCAGCGTCCGCGCGGCGTAAATCCTTGCGCGACCTGTTTATCGAACGACAAGCGGCGCCAAAAGGCGCCGCTCGTTTTGTTTGACCTGTGGCATCATCGAAATCGGCATGTTCCTGAACTTGTCCGCGCCGCATGGGCCCGGCCGCATGGCTGTGATGTCGATTTCGCAGTGCAGTAGCAGGGAAGTGAATGCAGGATAGTTCTGGTTATTAGCGTTTCCGGCGGTGCTCGGGTAAAGGGAAACGGGGGATCGCCGTGGGGGCAGATTCCGTATTCTCATCTGACCCGGATTTGCCTGGCGCATGATTGCTCTGGTCCGTATTGCCCTGAGCCGGCCCTATACGTTCGTCGTGCTGGCGCTCCTGCTGCTGATCATCGGACCGCTCGCGGCGCTGCGGACCCCGACCGACATCTTTCCGGACATCCGCATTCCCGTGATCGGCGTGGTCTGGCAGTACACCGGCCTGCCGCCGGACCAGATGTCCGGCCGCATCACCACGCCGTTCCAGCGCGCGCTGACGACCACGGTCAACGACATCGAGCACATCACGGCCAACTCCTATAACGGCTTTGGCATCATCAAGATCTTCTTCCAGCCCAACGTCGACATCCGCACCGCCAACGCGCAGGTCACCGCGATCTCGCAGACGCTGATCAAGCAGATGCCGCCGGGCGCGACGCCGCCCTTGATCCTGAACTACTCGGCCTCCACCGTGCCGATCATCCAGGTGGCGCTGTCGGGCGACGGGCTCACCGAGCAGAACCTCGCCGACATCGGCATCAACAATCTGCGCACGCCGCTAGTCACCGTGCCCGGCGCAGCGATCCCCTATCCGTTCGGCGGCAAGCAGCGCCAGGTCCAGATCGACCTCGATCCCACCGCGCTGCAGGCTCGCGGCCTGTCCGGCCAGGACGTCGCCAACGCGCTCGCCGCCCAGAATCTGATCACCCCGGTCGGCACGCAGAAGATCGGCCAGTTCGAATACAACATCCAGCTCAACAACTCGCCGCTCAGGATCGACGAGCTCGGCAACCTCCCGATCAAGACGGTCAACGGCGCGATGGTCTATGTGCGCGACGTCGCCACCGTGCGTGACGGCAATCCGCCGCAGACCAACATCGTCCATGTCGACGGCAATCGCTCGGTGCTGATGATGGTGCTGAAGGCGGGCGCGACCTCGACGCTCGATATCATCGCCGGCATCAAGCAGAAGGTCATCGACGTCAAGGACCAGCTCCCCGACGCGCTGAAGATCGGCTTCATCGGCGACCAGTCGGTGTTCGTCCGCGGCGCGATTCAAGGCGTCGCGGTCGAGGGCGTGATCGCGGCGCTGCTCACCAGCGTCATGATCCTGCTGTTCCTCGGCAGCTGGCGCTCGACCATCATCATCGCAGTCTCGATCCCGCTGTCGGTGCTGGGCGCCATCATCATGCTGTCGGCGATCGGCGAGACGCTCAACATCATGACGCTCGGGGGTCTTGCGCTCGCGGTCGGCATCCTGGTCGACGACGCTACCGTCACGATCGAGAACATCAATTACCATCTGGAGCAAGGCAAGCCGGTCGAGCAGTCGATCCTCGACGGCGCCAACCAGATCGTGACGCCGGCCTTCGTGTCGCTGCTCTGCATCTGCATCGTGTTCGTGCCGATGTTCTTCCTCTCGGGCGTCGCGCGCTTCCTGTTCGTGCCGATGGCGGAAGCGGTGATGTTCGCGATGATCTGGTCGTTCATCCTGTCGCGCACGCTGGTGCCGACCATGGCGAACTATTTGTTGCAGGCGCATGTCCATCACGAAGGCGGGCCGCCGAAATCGCGCAATCCGCTCGTCTGGTTTCAGCGCGGCTTCGAGGCACGGTTCGAGCGCATCCGCGGCGGCTA
This sequence comes from Bradyrhizobium sp. AC87j1, assembly GCF_002936975.1. Taxonomy (NCBI): domain Bacteria; kingdom Pseudomonadati; phylum Pseudomonadota; class Alphaproteobacteria; order Hyphomicrobiales; family Nitrobacteraceae; genus Bradyrhizobium; species Bradyrhizobium sp. AC87j1. Next base: position 6,393 of record NZ_PTFE01000067.1, on the reverse strand, counting down.
CCATGGCTTCCTCGGGCTGGCGCTGGCGCACCGCGCGGTGTTCGTGATCGGCTTTATCTGTGTGGTCGGCGTATCCTTCGCGCTGGTGCCGTTCCTCGGTCGCAATTTCTTTCCCGCAGTCGACGCCGGCAACATCCTGATGCATGTCCGCACCCAGGTCGGCACCCGCGTCGAGGAGACCGCCAACCAGCTCGCCGACGTGCAGAAGGCGGTGCGCAAGCTGATCCCGGGCGAGATCGAGACCATGACCGACAACATCGGCATGCCGATCTCCGGCATCAACATGACCTACAACAACACCGGCGTGATCGGCCCGCAGGACGGCGACATCCAGATCAAGCTCAGGGAAGGTCACAAGCCAACCGAAGAGCATGTGCGTGTGCTGCGTGAGCAATTGCCACGGCTGTTCCCCGGCGTCAGCTTCGCTTTCCTCCCGGCTGACATCGTCAGCCAGATCCTGAACTTCGGCGCGCCGGCGCCGATCGACCTGCAGATCCGCGGCGCCAATCTCGCCGCCAACTTCGCCTATGCCAACAGCCTGCTGGCCAAGGTGCGCAAGATTCCGGGCGTTGCCGATGCCCGCATCCAGCAATCGCCGAACGCGCCGACCTTCAACATCGATGTGGACCGCACCCGCGCGCAATATGTCGGCTTGACCGAGCGCGACGTCACCAACAGCCTCGTGGTCAATCTCGCCGGCTCCTCGCAGGTGGCGCCGACCTACTATCTCAACCCCGACAACGGCGTGTCCTATTCGATCGTGATGCAGACGCCGCAATACCAGATCGACTCGCTCAGCGCGCTGCAGACGCTGCCGATCACCGCGGCCGGCAATGCGCAGTCGCCGATCCTCGGCGGCATCGCAGACATCAAGCGCTCGGCCTCGAGTGCGGTGGTCTCGCAATACGATATCCAGTCCATGGTGCAGATCTTTGCGACGACCTCGGGCCGCGATCTCGGCGCGGTCTCCGCCGATATCCGAAAGGTGATCGCCGATACCGCCAAGGAGGTGCCGAAGGGCTCCTCCGTGGTGCTGCTCGGGCAGGTGCAGACCATGAACAGCGCCTTCACCGGCCTCTTGTTCGGCCTGCTCGGTGCCGTCGTGCTGATCTATTTCCTGATCGTCGTGAACTTCCAGTCCTGGTCCGATCCGTTCGTGATCATCACGGCTCTGCCGGCCGCGCTCGCCGGCATCGTCTGGATGCTGTTCGCGACCGGGACCACGCTGTCGGTCCCCGCGCTCACCGGCGCCATCATGTGCATGGGCGTTGCCACCGCCAACAGCGTGCTGGTGATCTCCTTCGCGCGCGAGCGCTACGAGGAACTCGGCGATCCCGTCGCCGCGGCGCTCGAAGCCGGCTTCGTCCGGTTCCGCCCGGTGCTGATGACTGCGCTCGCCATGATCATCGGCATGGCGCCGATGGCGCTGGGGCTGGGCGAGGGCGGCGAGCAGAATGCGCCGCTCGGCCGCGCCGTGATCGGCGGCCTGATCTTTGCAACCTTCGCCACGCTGATGTTTGTTCCCGTGGTGTTCAGCATGGTACACAAGAAGCAAGGCGGCAAAGCCGCCGCCCCATTGGAGACCCCGCATGTCGCCCACTGAACCCCGCTCCCCGGTCTCGCACCGGAAACTGGGCATCTTCGGCGTGGTGGCGCTGATCGCGGCCGGCCTCGTCGTCGGCACCGGCATCCGCGCGCGCGAGGAGCAGGGCTCCAGGCTGAAGGAATGGACCGACGATCAGGCCGTTCCCAGCGTCGCGGTGACCCAGCCCAGCGCCAAGGCGCTCAACGCCACCATCGATCTGCCGGGCCGGCTGGAAGCCTATTATCGCGCCCCGATTTTCGCGCGCGTGTCGGGCTATCTGAAGAGCTGGAGCGCCGATATCGGTGCTCGCGTCAAGGCCGGACAGGCGATCGCCGAGATCGAGGCGCCGGACCTCGATCAGCAACTGCTTCAGGCGAGAGCCGACCTCGCCAGCCAGCAGGCCAGTGCCCGGTTGTCGGAAGCAACGCTGAACCGGCGCAAGACGCTGGTCGCCTCCAACTTCGTCTCGGCGCAGGAGATCGACGAGCGCACTGCAGATCTCTCCAACAAGAATGCCGCCGTCAATTCGGGCAAGGCCAATGTCGAGCGGCTGGAAGCGCTGGCCGGCTACAAGAAGATCACCGCGCCGTTCGACGGTGTCGTCACCGCGCGCGACACCGATGTCGGAGCGCTGATCAATGCCGGTGGCGGCTCGGGCCCGGCGATGTTCGTGATCTCCGACATCACCAAGCTGCGCGTCTATGTCAACGTGCCCCAGAACTACGTGCCGGCGATCAAGATCGGCGCCAAGGCGACGATCGCGCTGCCGGAATACCCGAACCGGACCTTCCAGGCGACGGTGGAGGCGTCCTCGCAGGCCGTCGACGTCGCCTCCGGCACCACGCGCATGCAGCTCGGGCTCGACAATTCGAACGGAGAGCTGATGCCCGGCGGCTATGCCAGCGTGAAGCTCAACCTCCAGCGCGATTCCGCGCCGCTCAGCATCCCCGCCAGCGCGCTGATCTTCAACAGCAGTGGCCTGCGGGTGGCGACGGTCGGGACTGATGACAAGGTCCTGTTCAAGCCGGTGACCATCGCCCGTGATCTCGGCCGCGAGATCGAGCTGGCCTCGGGCATTACAGCGGATGATCGCGTCATCACGGCGCCGCCGGATGGCCTCTCCGACGGCGATGCAGTGCGCGTGGTTGGCGCCAAGGCCAAGCCGGCGACGGCGTCGGAGAACCAGGCGCCGAAGGGGTAGGGCGGTCTCGTGCCCCGGACGCAGCTCTCGTAGGGTGGGCAAAGGCGCTCTTGCGCCGCGCCCACCAATCTTCTTGATTACATGAAGACGGTGGGCACGCTCCGCTTTGCCTACCCTACGAGATCACGCCACCCGCCACTCCGGCACGCCGTCCCCCGCCATCTTGATCTCGCCGAGCGAGCCAATCGGCGTGCGATCCATGTCGAGCAAGTGTCCCAACGTCGCGCTATCGCTCGCCGGCACTCGCGCCAGCGTGCGCCTATCATCTTCCGTCCGCAGCATCACCACGCCGTGCTCGGCATCACCGCCGCGGCCGTAGAGCACCGTAAAGCTCTCGACCTTGCCCTTGCCCGAGGCGTCAGTCACGAACTCCGGCACCGCGCGCTTGCTGCGGTCGGCCTCGCCCTGCACACTCGTTTCCTGCGCCAGCGCCTCACCCGGCGGCGCCTTCGCCACCACCAGTGCGTGATGCTTGGTGACGAAACCGCCCTGGCCATAGAGCAGTCCAAGCTTTGCGCCGTCACGCACACGCCGCACCATCGCGCAGGCAGCATGCGTCATGTAGGTGTTGAGTGGGGCGCCGAAGAAGGTGAGGCCGCCGGTCACGGTCGGCTGCACGTCGGCGGAAAGGCCGAGCGTCCGCCGCGCCATCTTGGGCACGCAGGGGAAGCAGCTATAGAGCTCGATGGCGTCGAAGCGTTTGCCGTCGCCGCCGGCAAGGTCCATCGCCGCTTTCAGCACCGCGTTCTGCGGATGGCTCTCGTAGAACTGGTCGCGCAACAGATAATCGCGCGGCGCTTCCGCCGAGGCGCCGCCGAGCGGATAGACCAGCTTGCTCTCCGCGATACCGAGCGCACGCGCCTTGGCGAGGCTGGTGAGCAGTAGCGCACCGCCCATGTTGACGCTGGGGTTGGCGACCATCAGCTTGTTATAGGGCCAGGCGATCAGCCGATTGTCCGCGGTCGGCATCGTGATCTCGTCGGGCGCATAACGCCGCTTCAGCCAGGCATTGGGATTTTGCGCGGCGGCTTCCGAATAGCGCGACCACAGCGTGCCTGATTCTGCCATCGCCTCGCGCGGCGTCTGGCCCCAATGCGCGGAGGAAGCGGCCTCGTAGAACGGATAGACCGTGACGGGGCGGAACACGCCGAGCTTCACCGCCAGCGGCTTCTGGAATGCCGCGCCGCGCTTGGACTCCTCGACATCATGGGCGAACGGCGTCCACGGCAATTTGGCGCCAGCGCGCTCCGCCTTGGTTGCAGTCGACTGCGCCTCGGCACCGCAGACCGCGGCCACTGTGCATTCGCCGCGTGCGATGCGCTTGGCCGCTTCGTGGATGTAGCGGATCGGGCTCTCGCCGCCGACCGGGCCGTAATAGCAATGCGCGGGCGTGATGCCGAGCCGCTGCGCCAACAGCTTCTCCGGATCGCGGTAGCGCCAGCTCAGGAAGTTGACGACGTCGAGCGACTGCACCTCGCCGAGCAACTTTGCGCCGGCATCAGCCTCCGCGCGCCGTAGCGCTTGTTCCAGCAGGTCGAGCGGCTCGAGGCCCTCGGTGATCTCCTTGGGGCGGTCAACGATCTCGCCGATGCCGACGATGACGGGGATGCGATCTTCGGGGGTATTGGTCATGTCTTCTTGCTTTTCATTTTAAATCTTGGGGCACGCCGTCGTCCTTCGAGGGCCGCTGAAGAAGCGGCCACCTCAGGATGACGGCTACGGATACAGCGTCATCCTGAGGTGCGAGTGGCACGATGCGCTAGCATCGCGCCGCGAGCCTCGAAGGATGGGCCACGAGCAACATGCCGGCCAAGAGCAATCACTCCGCCACCAGCGCATTCATGTGCTCGACGGCTTCGGCGAAATCTTCCTTGAACTCCTGCACCACCGCGCCCGCCGACTTCACGCTGTCGACCAGCCCGACGCCCTGGCCGACGAAATAGCTGACGAGATCGCGCGCCTTGGCGTTGCCGCCCGCCGCCGCGCGGTCGATCGAGTTGAAGGCGTCGCGGCTGACGATGCTTTGCAGCGGCATCGGCAGTGCGCCGGGGCTGTCCGGCGCGCGATCCCAGGCATCGGTCCACACCGAGCGGAGCTGCCGCGCCGGCTTGCCGGTGCGGCCTTTCGAGCGAACTGCATCACGGGAGGATGCCGCGATCATCTTCTCGCGAAAGATCTCCGTGGTCTCGGCTTCCACCGTCGCAAGCCACACCGAACCGGTCCAGGCGCCGGCAGCGCCCATCGCCATGCACGCCGCCATCTGCCGCCCCGTCATGATGCCGCCGGCGGCCAGCACCGGCACGTCGCGGATGGGCTTGATCGCCTTGATCACCTCGGGCACCAGCACCATCGTCGAGACCTCGCCGCAATGGCCGCCGGCTTCGGTGCCCTGCACCACGAGAATGTCGACACCAGCGGCGACCTGGCGCAGCGCGTGCTCCTTGGCGCCGACCAGCGCTGCGACCGGCACGCCGTGCTTCTTGCCCATCTCGATCATCGCCTTCGGCGGCACGCCAAGTGCATTGGCGATCAGGCGGATCGGATGATTGAAGGACACCTCGAGCAGCGCCAGCGCCGTCTTTCCATCGAACGGCTGCGGCCGATCGGCCGCGACCTCCGTGGTCGTCAGCTCGATGTCGTACTTCTTCAGCAGCTCGCGCGTGTAGGTGCGGTGCTCCTGCGGCACCCGCGCTTCAAGGCTCTTCCAGGTGACGTCCTTCTCGCCCGCGGTCGAGATGTTTTCGGGGATCAGCACGTCAATGCCGTAGGGCTTGCCGTCGACGTGATCGTCGATCCATTTCAGCTCGCGTTCGAGCGTATCGGGCGTGTGCACGGTGGCGCCGAGCACACCGAAGCCGCCGGCGCGGCTGACGGCGGCGACGACGTCGCGGCAATGGCTGAAGGCCAGCAGCGGGAATTCTATGCCCAGCATGTCGCAGATCGGCGATTTCATGGCTCTCTCTCCCGGCGGTCTTCGCGTTCTCGTTGCTTTCGCGCGCGAAGCAAGGTGACGCTAGCCGATCGTCACCGGCGATGACAGGCCGGATTCGGCGAGGCATCTTGTGTGTAGACGTCGCGCTCCTACCCGAAGGCCGCGGCGTCCCAGTTGACGCCGTCATTCCGGGCTCGCCCTGCGGGCGCCGGATGACGGGAGAAGCTTGCCATGACGAAACGGTGAGACGCCCCGCCCGGCAATGCAACTCGGAGGGCTTGTCATCGGCCATTCGCGGGCTAATTAATGCAGGCGCATCTTTCCGCCGGAGCCCTCGCATGACCGACACCCCCGCCTACGTGCCGCCCAAAGTCTGGACCTGGAACAAGGAAAATGGCGGGCAGTTCGCCAGCATCAACCGCCCGATCGCCGGTCCCACCCACGACAAGGAGCTGCCGGTCGGCAAGCATCCCTTCCAGCTCTATTCGCTGGCGACGCCGAACGGGGTGAAGGTCACGGTGATGCTGGAGGAACTTCTGGCGCTCGGCCACAAGGGGGCCGAATACGACGCCTGGCTGATCAGAATTGGAAACGGCGACCAGTTCGGCAGCGGCTTCGTCGACATCAACCCGAACTCCAAGATCCCCGCGCTGATGGACCGCTCCGGACCGGAGC